>NZ_LR877185.1:303527-305550 GCF_903995135.1 Pseudoalteromonas sp. 3J6
CCGCCTCCGCTTAGGCCCACAGGATGTGGGTCATGCAGACGTTGCCACAGGACGTGGCGCTTTTAGTCTGCGTTCATTTTTTGGTTAAGTCCTCGATCGATTAGTATCAGTCAGCTCCACATGTCGCCACGCTTCCACCTCTGACCTATCAACCTGATCATCTTTCAGGGATCTTACTAGCTTGACGCTATGGGAAATCTCATCTCGAGGGGGGCTTCATGCTTAGATGCTTTCAGCACTTATCCCTTCCGCACATAGCTACCCAGCGATGCCTTTGGCAAGACAACTGGTACACCAGCGGTGCGTCCATCCCGGTCCTCTCGTACTAAGGACAGCTCCTCTCAAATTTCCTGCGCCCACGACGGATAGGGACCGAACTGTCTCACGACGTTCTGAACCCAGCTCGCGTACCGCTTTAATGGGCGAACAGCCCAACCCTTGGGACCGACTACAGCCCCAGGATGCGATGAGCCGACATCGAGGTGCCAAACCTCCCCGTCGATGTGGACTCTTGGGGGAGATAAGCCTGTTATCCCCGGGGTAGCTTTTATCCGTTGAGCGATGGCCCTTCCATGCGGAACCACCGGATCACTAAGCCCGACTTTCGTCCCTGCTCGACTTGTAGGTCTCGCAGTCAAGCTCCCTTGTGCCTTTACACTCTGCGAATGATTTCCAACCATTCTGAGGGAACCTTTGGGCGCCTCCGTTACACTTTAGGAGGCGACCGCCCCAGTCAAACTGCCCACCTGACACTGTCTCCCGGGTCGATAAGACCCGTAGGTTAGAATTTCAATACAGTCAGGGCGGTATCCCACCAGCGCCTCCACCGAAGCTAGCGCTCCGGTTTCAAAGGCTCCCGCCTATCCTGTACAAACTGTACCAAAATTCAATATCAGGCTACAGTAAAGCTCCACGGGGTCTTTCCGTCCTGTCGCGGGTAACCTGCATCTTCACAGGTACTATAATTTCACCGAGTCTCTCGTTGAGACAGTGCCCAGATCGTTACGCCTTTCGTGCGGGTCGGAACTTACCCGACAAGGAATTTCGCTACCTTAGGACCGTTATAGTTACGGCCGCCGTTTACTGGGGCTTCGATTCAAAGCTTCGCTTGCGCTAACCTCTCCTCTTAACCTTCCAGCACCGGGCAGGCGTCAGCCCCTATACTTCGCCTTGCGGCTTCGCAGAGACCTGTGTTTTTGCTAAACAGTCGCTTGGGCCTATTCACTGCGGCTTTCCGTTAAGAAAGCACCCCTTCTCCCGAAGTTACGGGGTCATTTTGCCGAGTTCCTTAACCAGAGTTCTCTCGCACACCTTAGGATTCTCTCCTCGCCTACCTGTGTCGGTTTGCGGTACGGGCACCTTTTCCCTCGCTAGAGGCTTTTCTTGGCAGTGTGGAATCAGGAACTTCGGTACTAAATTTCCCTCGCCGTCACAGCTCAGCCTGTGTGGTAACGGGATTTGCCTCGTTACCGGCCTAACTGCTTGGACGCGCTAATCCAGCAGCGCGCTTACCCTATCCTCCTGCGTCCCCCCATTGCTCAAACGGTAAAGAGGTGGTACAGGAATATCAACCTGTTGTCCATCGCCTACGCTTTTCAGCCTCGGCTTAGGTCCCGACTAACCCTGAGCGGACGAGCCTTCCTCAGGAAACCTTAGGCATTCGGTGGATGGGATTCTCACCCATCTTTCGCTACTCATACCGGCATTCTCACTTCTAAGCGCTCCACGGGTCCTTGCGATCCCGCTTCAACGCCCTTAGAACGCTCTCCTACCACTGACATCGAAAGATGTCAATCCACAGCTTCGGTGATACGTTTAGCCCCGGTCTCTTATACACATCTTGGCTGCTTCTAAGCCAACATCCTGGTTGTCTAAGCAACTCCACATCCTTTTCCACTTAACGTATACTTTGGGACCTTAGCTGGTGGTATGGGCTGTTTCCCTCTTGACTACGGATCTTATCACTCGCAGTCTGACTCCCATGGATAAGTCTTTGGCATTCGGAGTTTGTCTGAATTAGGTA
>NZ_LR877185.1:305650-331476 GCF_903995135.1 Pseudoalteromonas sp. 3J6
TCTGTTACCGCTCGACTTGCATGTGTTAGGCCTGCCGCCAGCGTTCAATCTGAGCCATGATCAAACTCTTCAATTAAAAAGTTTTATGTCTTTCGACAGCTCAATGAATTCTGAATTTATTTAATATCTTTCGATATTGAATTGACTGTGCTGCAATAAATAAGTTTATTGCTGTTGGTCACTCAGTTTCAATTGAGACTCTAAATTTGTTTGCCTTACTTAGTAAACCAAGCTTGGCTGTTAGAACTCAATCTGTACGAGTGCCCACACAGATGATTGCTTTATATTGTTAAAGAACGTTGCGACGTTGTCGCTAGGGATGCGTATAATACATCCTTTATTTTTCGAGTCAACACTTAATTTTAAACTTTCTTACGATGATTTAAACTCAAGTTTTATTTAACTCTCTGAGTAGTTCGTGCCTCGCTATGCGTTGGCGTTCCCCGTCTCAGTGGGGTCGCATTATAGGGAGATCCGAAAACAGATCAACCTTTTTTTTAGATCTTTTTACTGTTTGCTCAACTTTCAGGCAAATAGTATCAAAATGGTATGGAAAGAGCTTACTTTAGGTCGTTTTTTGCACTCTTATTAACTATTTACTATAAATTTCATTGCTATGTTCAATTAAGACGTTAAGATAGCAAGTTCACAATGTTAAATTAATGTTTATTTCCTGTTTATTGGTAGATCAAAATGAAATTACCCGATCAAAAATCTTTTATCTTTGCAGTTATTCTTGCTGTTGTTGGTTTTGTTATCGTTAAGTTTGCACTTGCAAGCCTAGCATTAGACCCTGCACTACTATTTGGTGCTGGTTTATTAATTGGTGGACTTGTCATTGCTGCAATGTCATCAGTAAGTGCAGAAGAAGCCGAAGTAAAAACAAAAACACTTTATGTTGGCAATCTTCCTTATCGCGCAAATGAAGGCGTTGTACGTGCTTTGTTCGAAGAGCAAGGCAAGGTATTTAATGTTCGTTTATTGAAAGATAAGAATACTGGCAAACGTCGCGGCTTTGGTTTTGTTGAAATGGCTCAAGCTGATGCGGATAACGCAATTGCTAAGTTAAATGATAGTGAGTTCCAACAACGTACTTTAAAAGTACGTGAAGCAAAACAAAAACAAGAAGATGATTCTAACTCTTATCGTTCAGAGTCGGATCAAACAGTGTAACTTGCTTAACGGCTAGTTTATCACTACATATATCAGCCGTTGCATAATACCGCAGCGGCTTTTTTATGCCTGCTTGATCATCGCTTAAATTCAGTAAAGATCTAACTCGCTTAGCAATAGCCGCACCAGAATCTAACAACTCTATATGTGCTTTAAAGTAATCACTAATTGGTTTAGCAAGAATAGGAAAGTGAGTACAGCCTAATACCAGCACATCGATATCTTTATTAATATTTAATCGGTTTAACTCAGCGTGCAGCTTTTCTATATCTAAGTATTGGGTAAAAAAGAATGTTTCTGCCAGGGTGACCAATTCAACACTACTATATAAGTTTGTAGTTATAAGTGAGGCATGCTCTTTAATCAGTGTATCCGTATATGAACTTGCTACTGTAGCAGGGGTTGCCAATAATCCAATATGCTTTGATTGTGTTATTTGTGCTGCGGGCTTAATCGCAGGTACAACCCCTACAATTGGAATATCTGTTATTTGACGTACCGCACTTAATGCAGATGTTGAGGCGGTATTGCAGGCTATAACAATTAAGTCGACATTGAGCGACTCATTTTTGATAAATTGGATTAGTCCACATAAGCGACTAATTATAGTCTGCTGCGACTGTGCACCATAAGGCAATAATGCATTATCCATGAAGTAACTATATTGAGCGTGAGGAATGCTTTGCTGAATATGCTCAAGTACTGTGGTTCCACCTATACCTGAATCAAATACCATGATGTGCGCTGACAAACTACCATTCCTACTCTTTACTTAGAACGGCAGTTTGCCATGAGGCTTTTATAAAAGAAAGTAGTTTTACTCAGCGTTTAGTTTTGCAGTAGCTGTGTTTAATTTATCTAAGTTTTCAAACATGGTGTTAGTGTAATCAACCAGTTTATCTATTTCTTGTTGATCTTGATTTAGCCATTGAATGATACCTGATAGCTGGCTTTCTAATCCTAGTGTTTGCGCTTTAGAGTAAGCCGATTTTAGATCATCATTAAAAGGTGCGACGGTTTCGGCAATGGCCTTTTCTGATGTTGGCTTAATTTGTTCATACTCTTTAATAGCTGCCACAGTTTTGCTTTGACGTAAGTCCATTGAAAATGCCACCAGCTGTTCATTTCCTAAGCTGAGTTCTTGGGCTTGTTCAAATGCTTTATCTAAGTCGCCACTGAAAAAGGTTTTACTTACATCTTGTAACTCTGCCATTAAATCATTTATAGCTTGCTGTTCGTCTTCATTAAGCTCTCCATTTACTGACATAGAAAATGACAACTCACGAGACTCAGAAAATTGCGTACTAAATGCTTGTGAGCTTTCAGTTTGCTGATAGCGACTAGATGACTGGGATTGGTAAGCGTCTGCAAAACTAATACTCACCTCATCACCTTCTGCGGTGGTAAAAGTATAATCAGCGCTGTTACTAAGGTTCACATATTGCGATTGACTAACCGTTACACTTGCTGGCTGAGGATTAAATAAGTTCTGCTCAAATTTATCAAGGCCATTAAAGATGCCCTCTTTTGATTTATCAATACCCTCTTCAAGCTCTTGATTAAATACGCCCATGCCTTTTAATTCATCGACAGCTTCATCAACACCTGTTTGCACGCCTTTACGTGCCTGGTTGAGTATATCTTGTAGCTTGTCATCATCGGCACCATTGGCTTTGGCTTTTTTTACTGAGCTGGTCACAAAGTCTAAAACATTTTTGACTACTTCATTAAAATCAAACAATGGTTTGTCTTTTTTCGCTTCAGCAACCGGCAAGCCTAATTCTTTTGCCATTTTGTCACCCAATACGGCAGCAGCCAATTCTTTTCCGCGTTGCTGATAGCTAGTTGGTGGGGAGTCTATTTTAGGCTGTGGCATTGCTTGCTTAGTATTGTATTTATTGGCATTGCTGTTTGGAACAAAACTAAAGTTACCTATTTTCATGAGAAGACTCCTATTTAGACATACTCTTATATCGGCCAAGTAAGCCTATACTGTAGTAAAATGCTTAAAAAAAGCTCACTATATTTGATCAAAACTAGACAAATACGCTTCGCTCCCTACAATAGCGCCGATAAACAGATCTCAACGATAAGGTTATACCGTTAATGGCAGTTATAAATATAGATACCACGCAGTACGATGCACAATTAAATGAAAAAGAGCAGCGTATTACAGAGCAGTTTCAACGTTTCGGTGTAAAACAGTTAGAAGTATTTAGCTCTGAGCCTATTAACTACCGTCAACGTGCAGAATTTAGAGTATGGCACGATGGTGACGATCTGTTTCACATTATGTTTGATCAACAAACGAAAGATAAAATACGTGTTGATACCTTTGACCCTGCAGCTCCTTTAGTAGGTGAAGTTATGCAGGTAATGATTGATAACTTAAAAGGCTGCGAAGTACTGCGTCGTAAATTATTCCAAATAGATTATTTATCGACCCTCAGCGGTGAAATTTTAGTGAGCTTGCTTTATCACAAGCCACTTGATGAAAACTGGTTAACTGAGATTAATGCCTTAAAGGAAAAGCTAAGTAGCCAGTACAAAATTGACTTTATTGGCCGTGCACGTAAGCAAAAAGAAAAATTAGGCGATGACTTTGTTACTGAGCGTTTAATGGTAAATGGCCAAGAGCTAATCTATCAACAGGTAGAAAATAGCTTTACTCAGCCTAATGCGAAGGTGAATATTAAAATGTTAGAGTGGGCACAAGAGCTATGTAAACCACTAAACAATGATTTACTAGAGCTGTATTGTGGTAACGGAAACTTTTCAATTGCACTTGCGGGCTCATTTAATAAAGTGCTGGCAACAGAAATATCAAAATCGTCTGTGCATTCAGCGCAATATAATATTGCTCAAAACAAAGTAACTAACTTAGATATTATTCGCATGTCGAGCGAAGAGTTTACTCAGGCAATGAAAGGCGAGCGTACTTTCTCTCGCTTAGATGGTATTGACCTTCGTAGTTACAACTGCCAAACCATTCTAGTCGACCCACCTCGTGCTGGCATGGATACCCTAACGTGTGATTTAGTGGCTAACTATGAGAATATTATTTATATATCATGTAACCCAGATACGTTAGAGCGTGATCTTGATCACTTATGCCAAACCCATGAGGTTAAGCGCTTTGCAATATTTGATCAGTTCCCTTACACACACCATATTGAATCTGGTGTATTTTTACAGAAAAAATAAAATCCAATACTATAATGCCAGCGCCTTGATAAGTGCTGGTATTTGCTCTTCACTAAATACTTTAACTTGATGCTTTACCAATAACTTAGCGGTCAGCCCCATGCCTTTTACTTTCACCCCACTATGGCTTCCATCATAAATTGTATTACGGCCACACGAAGGACTAGACTCTTTTAGTAAAGCAAAGCGAATATTATGCTTATTACAAAGGGCTAATGCTTTATTAGCGCCAGCTTCAAATGCACTTGTTACATCCTCGGCAGTATTTGTAATAACTCGATTTTGCTTTATCTCAGCGGGCGCTCTAGGCACGAGTAAGCCACCAGCAATCTCAGGACAAAATACGATTAATCTATTTTGCTTTTGCCACAAATTAAGTTGAGGGTGCAATATTGTTTGGCCTTTACCATCATAACGAACTGGCAAACCTAACAAACAACTTGAGATTAAAATTTTTTCCATAATGAATTTTCTTCTCCAAATAAAAAAGCTCCTTTCGGAGCTTTTTTATTTCACTAAACTAATTATTTATTTGCTAAGTAGTTAATAAGTGCGCTTACATCTTCTGGCGATGAAATACCTGACTCGCCACCTAAGTTAAGCTTATATTTACCATTAACAATAAATGTTGGAACGCCACGCAGTGCCCCTTTTCCTTTAAAGTAATCTTGGTCGCGCTTCATTTTAGAGCTCAGTGTACGTACCGAGAAGCTTTCAAATAATTTATCAAATTTGTCGCCATCTACACCTTGCGCTAAAAATACATCTTTTACATCTGCAAGCTCATTAAAACGAGCACGCTTTGCGTGAATGTGGTCAAACATCGCTGAAATAATTTTATCTTTTTGCGGTAGTACTTCAGCAGTAGCTAGTGCTTGGCTGATCATGGTTTGATGTTCTGGGTCACGAACGCCCACGAAATCCACATGGCTTTTCTTAAACTTTACGTTTTTGTCTAGCTTAGGTTTGATCTCAGCAAGCAGTGGCTCCATGTTATTACATGCAGGGCAGTAAAAAGAGAAAAACTCTTTTACTTCTGGCTTTCTGGTTGCACGATCAGAGACGACATCATAATGTACGCCCTCTTCGTAAGTGGCAGCAAAACTGGTTGCAGCTAAAGGGAGTAATACAGCAAGCAACCCTGCTTTAACTAATTTGATCATTATTATGGTGCTCCAAAAATTATAGTTTTAGTAAAAAGCTAATTAACTCATCAAGTTCTTGTTGACTCTTGATTGTATTAATATTGATTTTATATTTGTCATTTACGATAAATGTAGGTACGCCAGTTAATGCGCCAAGCTCAGAATATTTATTCTGCTTATCTTGCATGGCACGTTCAGCTGCTATGATAGGCAAACTAGCAATATCATTATCAAATGTGCTGTTATCAATTGCGTTAAGCTCTAATAACTTCTTAACGTCTTTAATTTCTGTTAATGGTGCACGCTGAATATGGATGCTTTTAAAAATTTGCGCTGTTACTGCTTCGGCTTGACCATGTTTTTTAGCAATTAAGTAAGCAAAGCTCAGGTTACTTTGTGCTTGTGGTGAAACGCCCCCTAAAAAGTTAACATGATTTTTTACAAACTCAGCCCCTTCAGGTAAGTTTTCTGCAATCCCTTTTGCTACCGGCTCAAACTTAAAACAGTGCGGGCAATAGAAAGAGAAGAATTCGGTTACGTTTGGCGTTTTACTCTTTTCAACGTCAATCACAGTATATTGATTACCTGCTTCAAAGTTGGCAGCTAGTGCTGCGAAAGGTAAACATAGGATCAGTAAACTTAGTTTTAATTTTTTAAGCATGAATATCTCGTTATACTTCTTTTTTAAATAAAAATATTATGGCAATAATTTTAACGGGGCTTCTTGCAAAGCTGCAAGCTGTTCTTTAAGCGCTAAAATTTGTTGCTCCCAGTATTTGTCATCTGCAAACCATGAAAAGTTCCGTACAAAAGCTGGATCGCTCCAACGTTTTGCAACCCAACCCATGTAATGAATCATACGCATGGCGCGAAGCGGTTCGATCAGCTTCAGTTGTGAGTGATCAAAATCACAAAACTCTTCATACGCATTCACTAAAGTGTCTAACTGTAACAGCTGTGTTTGTCGATCGCCACTGAGCATCATCCATAAATCTTGAATTGCAGGTCCTTGGCGGCTATCGTCTAAATCAACAAACATCAGCGCATCCCCAGCCCATAAAATATTACCAGCATGGCAGTCTCCGTGTAAGCGAATACTGTCTACATTTTTATATTGCAGCTGCGCTTGGGCAATAACTAAATCTAAAATAGTGTAAAAGGAAGTTTCTAGTCCCATAGGAACTAAATTACTTTTTTGTAAATGAACTTTAGCTGTATGCAGGTATTCATCACAGCTAACGATTGGTCTTTGGGTAAAGGGCTGCGTTTTCGCTACTTGGTGCATGCGACCAATTAAACGCCCTAGTACGTCAAGCTGATCTAAATTATCGACTTCAAATAAACGCCCGCCTACACTTGGGAATAAAGTAAATAAATACCCTTGGTGTTCAAATAAGCTTTGCCCATTATGCTTTATTGGCGCAACCACCGGTACTTCTGCGGCTGCCAGTTCAAAAGCAAAATCATGTTCCTCTTGAATTTGTGCTTTGCTCCAGCGCTCAGGCCGATAAAACTTAACAACGTAACGTTTTCCACCCTCAGCTACAAATTGATACACTCGATTTTCGTAGCTATTTAGCGCTAGCAACCCTGACTCAGCGTAAATATCAACGCTTTCGATGGCATCCAAAATAAGATCTGGGGTTAAGTCAATAAAGCTAAATTTACTCATATACTTCTTATATAAAAGAAAAGCGGGAATATCCCGCTTTTTTGTTAATATCAGTGTTCGTCTTTTAATACAGACTCTTTATCGCGCTTTAAAAAAGTTACTTTGCTGCGATATTTGGTTATCGGGTTCGTTTATTGGCGACAGTACAAAGTTAAACTCGGTCATTGGCGCTTTTAAATCATAAGGGTCCATTACTAATGATAACGGCACATTATGCGATTCACCAGCGTTCACCGTAAAGGTGGTATCACCTATGTATTTATAGTTATCTAACCCTTTAACATCAATAGAGAATGTTTGCTCGTACTGTGCCTTATTAATCACTTTTAAGGTGTAGGTGTTTTCAACTAAGCCATTAAAATCGACACGATACAACTGATTGCGATCACGGATAATATCAAAGTCCATAGGTTTACGCATAGCTATATTGGCTACCAACGCACCGGTAAGTAAGACTAAAATAATACTGTAACCAATCAGCTTAGGACGCAGCGGATGAGTTTTATTCTCTGGGGTTTCCAAGTTACGCTCGGTGGTATAAGAGATTAGACCTCGAGGATAATTCATTTTGTCCATTACGCCGTCACAGGCGTCAATACACGCGCCACAGTTTATACACTCGTATTGCAGACCATTACGAATATCAATCCCAGTTGGGCAAACCTGCACACACAAGTTACAGTCAATACAATCACCTAACCCCAGCTCTTTTGGGTCTTGTTTACGCGAACGTGGCCCGCGGTTTTCACCACGCGCTTCATCGTAGCTTACAGTAAAGGTGTCTTTATCAAACATTGCTGACTGAAAGCGTGAGTATGGGCATATATGTAAACACATAATTTCGCGCATCCAACCCGCATTACCATAAGTACAAATAGTAAATACAATAATACTAACTAAGGCATAACCGCCCACATTAAATGTAACAAATTCTGGGAGTAGTTCGCGAATAGGCGTAAAGTAACCAACAAAGGTTAACGCTGTATATAGAGAAAATAGCACCCAACTAGTGTGCTTTGCGGTTTTTCTCCAGAATTTATCAAAATCCATTGGCCGCTGATCTAACTTTTTACGTTGATTAGCACTGCCCTCAAATTTTTCTTCAAACCAAATAAAAATGAAGGTCCATACTGTTTGCGGACAGGTATAGCCACACCATACTCGGCCATAAAAAGTAGTCACTAAAAATAGAGCAAACGCCGCAAGCATAAAAATAAATGCAAGAATAGTGAAGTCTTGTGGCCACAGGGTTAAACCAAAAATATTAAACTTTTGCTCCATTAGCTCAAACAACACAGCTTGCTGACCATTAAAGTTGATCCAAGGCAATAACATAAACGCTAGCATGCCTAAAAAGCCGATACGTTGTCTTAGTAATTGATGAAGCCCAGTAACCGCACGTACATAAATACGATTGCGAGGATTAAATCTATCTTCTTGACGGCTCAGATCAGGTTTTTGGATCTTAACCTCTGTTGGTATGTTTTTTACTTTAATTTGCTTATCCATTGAAGTTCCTCAACGCCGCTAGGAAATAAAAATTCAGCAATCTTTTTGTACTTTTCGCCTAAGTGTAGCAACTTGCATGCTAAACATAATACGCTTTAAGTCGCACTTGTGTACTTTCAGATATTTCAGAAATATCTAACTACTGCCTCTTATTATACGCATATTAGCTAAAATTACTGACTAGATTGCTAATAATTTATTCAATTTGTGACTTGCTTTTAAGGTGTATTTTATTACACTTGCCGGCTACTAAAGTGTTGTTTGGATCAAGGTTTGTATATTTATGAAGAAATTTTTTATACTAGTGGTTGTGATCCTAGCATTTTTTACCGTTGATCATCCTTTGGTAAAAGAGCCGCGCGAACGGTTGCTCGGTGATGGTATCGGTTTGTTAAGCAGCTCAACTAAAGTAGATCGCTTTCCTGTAGCAACCATGACGAGAAATAAAGTGAATCAACAGTTAGCACTTTCTCGTTCTGAGCAAGACTATGTTGCTAAAACATTTACTACGGATGAATCAGTCAAGTTATTTGAACTACGCTATTGTCGCCAAGGTGATCTAAACCTCTATTTTTACGAAGAACGATTACTTACTGTATGTCGTATTATCAAAGAGTCATTAGCGCAAGCGAGAGTAAAGTAATGGATTTTTCTGGATTAAATAAAAAAGCAAGTAACTCATTTCATAAACATCGCACCATGCTTAAGCAATTGGCACAGGGTAAAACGTTAAAATGCGAACATTGTAATGGCGTATTAACCCTTAACTTAGCCACCAGCGAACCCGGTAAAGGAGTAATACAGTGCAAACAAGGTTGCACTGATATTGAATTAGAAATTGGCGGTTAGGTGTTGAGAACAACGTTTAAGCGCTAGAAAACTTACTCCTCCCACCCTTCATCAGTATACAAGCCACTGTTAAGCGCTACAATTTCGATAAGTTCAGCAAAACCTAATGCAAAGTCGCCCATTAGCTCGTACTGCTGCTCACATAAGTGTAATTCATCAATATTATTTTGCTGTGCAATTTGCGTAATGATTGGTTTATCGAGAGCAAAAAAACTGAGCGTAGCCTGTGCGCTTTCAAGCGCTTGCTTGTATTGAATATCTAGTTGCTCACTTGCTAGTAACTTGTGGGTATACGCTTGGCTTGCGGTTAAAAAACCCGCTGACCATTGCTGGCAAAAATCATATTCAAACTCAGCGGGTAACTTATAACCCAACTCAAATACTTGCTCACTCACCTGATGGTGTAATGCCATAAACAAAAATAACATGTCTTCATCAAGGTCGTTTGCTGTATCAGGGAGAATGTTTTCTAACCATTGGTGAACTTCTAGCGGCTCAGGTGAACATATAACGCCAAATAAATAACCTTGGCTTTGGGTAAGGCTCATTGCGCCTGATTGGGTATTTAAAAACTCGCTGAGCAGCTTGGCATGCTGCTCAGTAAACTGAGGTATTTGCATTAAAACTCTTTATATAAAATATTAAAATTTAAGTGGGTAACGACCTTGGTTATCTGGTCTGCCTAAAAACTTCACCGCGTCATGAACTTCTTTGGGTAAAGTTAGATCAGGTTTAACATATCCCGCAACTTTAAAGTCAAAATTAGCCTTTAGTGTAGCATCTGCCTCAAGCCCTAATCTATTGTCTGGCTCGATGAGTATAGCAACATCGCCCGACTTACAACTTAATTTGCCACTGAGATCACCAATATTGAACCAACCAGTTAAACCTTGTACGTCAATATCAGGGCTGGCTATTTCACCTTGGAGTGATTGACAATATGGCGCTCCAGAAACGTATTCATCAAGCTCTAAGATTACACGTCCTTTAGCAGTAACTGGTAACGGTAAGTCAATTCGCTGCATTGCTCGCTCAACCGTTGAACGCACTACAGTATCAGTTATTTTAAGCTCATCACTTGCTAGTGAATAACTAATATCTGCATAGCCCGATATGTCACTGCGTTCGCGAGGATTACCAAAGCGTAAGTTAGTATTCACTTGAGCTTTAAATAACGCCCAGCCAGATATATCCCAGCGTACATTATTTAATTGCTCACCTTCAAAGCGCAGCTGCATAACTTGTCCCTGCCACAACGTGCCAGCAGTTTGTCCTATTTCTAGCTGCGGTGGAAAATACGGTTTAGCTAAATTTACAGCAACCGCAGCCGGTAATTTAATAACGCTAAAAACAATAAAGCTCATTAAAAAAACGATGGATAATATTATTATTTTTTTCATTAACTACTTCTCTAATACTAAACGGCTTACGCGTACATAACCGGATTTATCATCTTGGCTTAAATCTAGATTTTCTACGCTTAAACCATGCTGATTAACGAGCTCATCAATCCATTGGATTAATAGATTAAACTCTACTGAGTCGAGCGTTAAACGAAGTGAGTTATCATTAGGCTGCATTTTACTAATATTAATGCTGTAACGGCCGCGCGTATTATTAACTATTTGGCTGAGATTTTGATTACTCACAGCTTGCGTTTTACCCGCGGCTTTGAGCTTAACAATACTCTCGTCTACCCAGGCTAACAATTCTTGCTGTTTTATTTGTGATTGCTGTGCCCGCTCTATCGCAGTATTTAAAGGCCTAAAAACCCCCATCACCAAAACAAAAATGATAAATACACCGCCTGCAACCATAATTAGTTGTTGCTCTTGCTCTTTTAATGAACGCCAATATTGCATGAACTGCTGCTTCATTGTGCACCTCGCAGTCTGATTTCGCCGACGATAAAATCGCCATCATTATTTAACGAGCCCTGCTCAACAGTAACCCCTTGCTGCTCGAGAATGGCTTTAACCTTACCAAAAGTTTGAAAGTCTTTACCACGCGCTCGAATGCGCAATTCATTACGGCGTTTGTCAAAGCGTAATGTTTGTGGCGTAAACTCATTCACTTGCGAAAACACGCTAACCAATTTACTGGTTAAATCTAAAAAGCCAGCATCGCTAACACCTTGTACTTTATTCAATGCACCCTGTATTTGATTTTTAATTAAATGAGGTCGCACCCGCGTGCCAGGAAAGGCTTTTTGATATCGCTCTACTACTTGCGATTTAGCTACTTCTAGCTGCGAATTAAGCTGATGCAATTCAACCGCTTTAATAGTCACACTTGATACCAAGGCAATCACACTAATAATGGCAGCACTTTTCCAGTAACCCCACCATAACGCAGTTTTCTTTTTAAGGGTGTAAGGTCCTTGACGCAAATTAAACTTAAGTTTATCAAGTTGTTTAGCAAATAATGCTAACGGTAACTCATAGTCACTTGTTTGCGGATATAAGTTAAGTGCTTCAGGAAATTGATCAGCAGGGCTGTAATGCTTGATATCAGGATTGCCTAATGCTACTAAATACTCGTTTAGCCAACTGCTTTCAACCGCGCTAATGTGCCAGTCACCTTGTTTAAAGAGCCACTGCTTATTAAGTTCGATGGCAGTAACACATGACTCTTCAGCGCTTGGCAATAGTAATGCATCCGGTACTATTTGATACGGAGTGAGTTGATGTTGTTCAAATACTTCTAACCAGTGCTCAAACCAATCACGGTTCGTTAGCGCAATCTTAATTGCATGCTGCTCATCAACCATAGTTGGCTCCCCAAGCGCGATATAAACGTCGTCTATATCACAGGCAAGATCTTCTTCGAGCATATAGGGCAATGCTTGCTCTAATTTACGGCTCCACTTTGTTGGCAGTGTCACCGTTTTTAATTGCACTTGGTCACATGGTAAAAGTACCACAAGTTCTCGGGTTAATGCTTTTTCAGTTAGTTCACTTAACTGATTGGCATTTTGTAGCTCGCCACTGGCTATTATTTCTTGTTCTTGTGGTGAGTATATTAACCAGTTAAGTAAATCTTGCTCGGTTTGACCCGTGCGGATCAACAGTATCTCTGTCACTGTACGCCTCCAAATTTTCGCGCCAGTATCGTTACCTCGCCATTGCTGGCATACAGTAATGTGGTCATCGAAAAACGCAAATCAACAAATTTTGCCTGCGTTTGTAATTTAAAATATTCACTTTTTAAACTAAAAAGCTTTTCTACTGCCTTGATATTTTTGCCGCCTTGTTGTTTAACAGACTCAAAAAACTCTTCAATATTATCAAAGCCATTTTCAGGTCGCGCTGCAATTACCGCTTGAGCACCCGAAACACTCAGTTCGTCTATTAGGCCACTGAACAATAAAGCTTGCTCTTCAGTGACCGTATTAACATTAATTGAAAGTAACGTACTACCTGGGATCACACAGACAAAAGGCAGCACTTTTTCCATCACTAAAGGGTTAAAGCCTTTAATTAAACGCAGTTCAGATACCGAAGCAAATAGGCTATTTGCTGTCATGTACGGAAACTGACGCGATAAATACTCGCCCTCTTCAGCTCCTGAGCGATACGTAATACTATTTTTATCTAACCAGTCAAAAACACTATCAGCCATACCTTCTTCAGACTCATCACTGGGTAAGTCTTCTATATTTTCTAATATGGCAAACAACGCTTTATGCGCAGGGTTCGTTTTATTAGTACTGTTTGGGTCAGGCTCAGCACCAAGCGCATTTAAGTTTAAACAAGCTTGTAAATCAGTTAACTGACCGCTTAACGTGCCGTTATCAACTGGATACTTAACATCACCTTGCTTTGCCCACGGCTGCGCTAAGGTGGTTTTTTCTGGATCGTCTTTTTTACTTTGAATTAAGCCTTTAATAGCTAATTCTTCAGCGCCATAAGCATACCATTTAGCCTGTTGCTGACTTTGCAAGTTAGTACTTCTTTGTACCTGTAACATTAAGTTCGCACTCATTTCTACGGCTAAAATAGCAGCCAGCGCGACAATAAATAACACAATAACTAACGCCGCGCCGCGTGATGTTTTTTGATTCATCAAGGCGTTCCTCGGCCATTTGGTTGCGATTGGTTAGTACCATCATTAACCGGTTTTGGTAGCTCTTTACCGAGTCCTGGCACTAAAAAAACGCGCCTAATTGGTTCTGCGTTCATTTGCTTTAACGTTACAGCTACCGCTTTAGGTAACGCCTTAATTTGCCAGTTTTCTTGCCACTCTGCGTTACCATCTAAAAACTCAAATTTAAGCTCTTCTACGTCAGCTAAAACAACTTGGCTACGAGGCTCCATATTATCAAGTTGATCAACATAAATGCGATATACTCGTTCTAAGTTGTCATCAATTACTCGATAACCAACAGCTTGCAGCTCTGAGCGAGGAAGTAAATTAATGGGATTCATCCAACCATCACGCACAAAGGCAATGCCATCAAGCTGGCTTTCTAAAATGTAGCGCCCTGCAAGTAAGTAACTCTCTTGAAAATCCCCAGCTTCATTACGCACTTGGCGTTTAGTCATTTGGCTAAAGTCTTGATCCATTAGCCTGAAGGCTGTTTGTAACCCATTTAGCTCAGCAATTTTTTCATCTGATGCTTCTTTGGCACGCGTGGTGGTATCAAGTATTTGGTGGGTGGCCATAATAACAAACGCCAACACTCCTAGTGCCACCATCACTTCTAATAATGTAAAACCGCGCTGCTTCACTTATGGCTTACCTTTATTTAGGTAAGTACTTAACTCATAAATTGAATTTTCATACTTATCATCTGTAAACACATTAATAGTGACCTTTACAAAGCTCTTATCCGCAGTGGGCACAACATCTTGGCGCCAAAACCATTCAATCCCCGCCATCATCTCAGTGCCGCGAGTACCATTTTTACCTTGCCATTTTTCGCCTTTCGTTCGTTGTTCTACCAATACATTCTCGGCTACCCATGAGCCATACGTTTGCTCTTCAATACTCGATAAGTGATGAATATGCTCACCAGTTGCTTGCATTGCAGCAATACCCGCCATAGCACAAATACTTAGCGCAACTAAGACTTCTAATAAGGTAAAACCTTGGTATTTTTTCATTATTGGGGCTCTCGACGAAAATCAACTGGCGCTGCAAATTTACCTTCAATAAAATATACCGGCTCCGCCTGATCTTTTAACTCAAGCATAAGCTGAAATGCACTTACATCAGCAGAGGATAAAAGAAGTACTTGAGGAACTTTTAATTTTTTAAGTTCTAATAAACTATCTTCATTATCGCCACTCATTAACTCACGCCAGTTAGACTGCTCTAATAAGTTATCTTGTGCCCAAGGTAGGTCTTCTAGATTAAGTGTTACTTTAAATTGCGGGTCAAACTCAATTGGTTTAAATAACTCTTCCCGCTCAAAGCTGGTCCACTTTTCGCCATCGAACACTAAAAACTCAAGCGTATTTTGATCAACTAATAAACCTAACTCTACCTGGTTAAGTACAGCAAATTCCGATGCGGCATTAATGGTGGTATGCAGCCTACTTGCTTGCTTATCTAGCTCTTCCTCTGCGCCGCCATCTAAGCTGTATACCACCATTTTGGTGGCAAAGGCGATGATCACCAATACCACTAAAATTTCTATTAAACTAAAACCATATTGCTTCGCACTCAGGTGCTTAAGGTTTACCCGCATGGTAAACCCCTATCAACTAAGTTTAAGCGTATGATTAAGTTAATGCCCATTACTGCTTATCTTCACCCCAGTTACCAATATCATCCTCAGTAGCCGGTTCGCCATCAGGCCCCATTGAAAAAATATCAATTTTACCTACTTCACCTGGGTAAATAAGTTGGTAAGGGTTGCCCCATGGATCTTCTGGCAATTTACTAATAAAACCGCCATCAGGAAAACGCTTTGGGATAGGCTCAATGCTGGTTTTAGTTACCAACGCCTCAAGCCCTTGCTCTGTACTCGGGTAGCTTTTATTTTTTAACTTGTAAAGGCTAACGGCATCTTCTAACTGCTGAATATCTAAATGCGCTTTATCAATAGCCGCTTCTTCTTGCTGACCCATAATATTAGGTGCCACAATCGACATGATCATCCCGATGATAACCAATACCACCATCACTTCTAATAAAGAAAAACCTGATTGTTTATTCACGTTATTACCTCGTTATTCTAAAAACACTAAACAAAAATGATTTAATTAAATCATTAATATAAAAAATAATTAAAGGCCAACAGCCTTATTCATTGCCATAATTGGCTGCAAAATTGCCATTACTATAAACAGTACAATGACTGCCATAGAGGCAATCATTGCGGGTTCTAATAATTTTAATGACACATTGACCATACTTTCAAACTCGCGATCTTGATTGTTAGCGGCTCGCTCTAACATTTGCTCAAGTTCACCAGACTTTTCACCACTGGCTATCATATGCAGCATCATTGGTGGAAACAACTTAGTTTGCTGCAGTGAAGCACGTAGGCTTGCCCCTTCACTTACTCTTTCTGCGGCATCAGCCACAGCTTGTTTGATTTTTTCGTTAACTAATACCCCACCAGAAATACGCATTCCTTCTAGTAGCGGTACTGAACTTGACGATAAAATACTTAAAGTACGAGCAAAGCGCGCTGTGTTAATCCCTCTAGCAACTTTACCTATGCCTGGCATATGTAATACTTTTGCATCCCACCAAAACCGTACCTTAGGTTTTTTAAGCGCATACTTGATTCCAACCGCGGTAGCGGTGATCACCAGTAAACTTATAAACCAGTAATTTTGCACAAAATGACTACCCGCCATAACCCACTCGGTAGTCCAAGGTAAAACTTGTTTGGTTTTTTCGAACGTTTTTAATATTTTAGGTACTACGGTACCTAATAACACCGAAACAATACCAATAGCAAACACCACCAAAATAATCGGATACACCATAGCCTGCGTAATTTGACTGCGCATATGTTGGCGCTGCTCGGTATAATCAGCTAGCCTGTTGAGCACTTGATCTAAGTGACCTGACTTTTCACCTGCCGCCACCATAGCGCGGTATAAATCGTCAAATACATGCGGAAACTCACTCATCCCATCAGCCAGGGTATAACCTTCCACTACTTTAGAGCGCACCGACATTAACATACGTTTTAAGCGTGGTTTTTCACACTGCTCAGCAACCGCCATTACCGCCCCTTCTACAGGTAGGGCAGACTGAATTAAGGTTGCAAGCTGACGAGTGATCAAAGCGAGATCGGCTGTTGATATGGTTGGTTTAAATAAAGAACCGAGTAAAGGAGCTTTTTGACCTTTAACTTGTTTGTCATCTTGCGCAGCAGGCACAACCTCAAGTGGTGTAAGCTTTTGATCGCGCAGAAGCTGACGAACTTGCTTAGCTGTATCGGCTTCTAAAATACCTTTTTTTTCTTTTCCCCGGCCATCTAATGCGCGGTATTCAAACGCTGCCATAGTTAGCCTTCCTCACGCGTTACGCGCAGCACTTCTTCAAGCGTTGTTTTACCTGCAAGCACACGGCTGCAGCCATCTTGACGAATGCTTGGGCTATGCTTACGAATGTATTTCTCTACGCTTTGCTCACCTTTACCGCTGTGGATCATTTCACGAATGGTTTCGTCGACGACTAATAACTCGTGAATACCAGTACGACCTCGGTAGCCATTAAAGTTACACTCTTCACATCCTACCGCGCGGTAAATCGTCGGAGCATTGTCAAACGGTACGCCGAGTAATTCACATTCACGCTCATCTGCAACGTGACCTTCTTTACAGCTATTACATAAAGTACGTACCAAGCGCTGGGATAATACCCCTAGTAATGAAGACGATAATAAAAACGGCTCAACGCCCATATCTTCCATACGAGTGATTGCGCCTGAGGCGGTATTAGTATGTAACGTAGACATAACTAAGTGGCCAGTAAGTGATGCTTGTACACCAATTTGGGCTGTTTCTAAATCTCGTATTTCACCGACCATAACTACATCAGGATCTTGACGTAAAATAGCGCGCAGACCACGGGCAAAAGTCATATCAACCTTGGTATTAACCTGTGTTTGGCCAATGCCAGGAATTTCGTACTCGATTGGATCTTCAACCGTTAAAATATTGCGATCCCGCGAGTTAATTTGGCTCATACCTGCATATAGCGTGGTACTTTTACCAGAGCCTGTAGGGCCTGTTACTAAAATTATACCGTGAGGCTTGCTAATTAAGTCGGCAAACAGCTCTCGGTTTCGAGCTGTCATACCTAAGTCTTCTAGGTTTAAACGTGCATTGTTTTTATCAAGCAAACGCAGTACCACTCGCTCACCAAAGCTCGATGGCATAGTCGACACACGCACATCTACAGCGCGCCCAGCGATACGTAAACTAATACGGCCATCTTGCGGTATGCGTTTTTCTGCAATATCGAGTTTGGCCATTACTTTAATACGCGATACCAACAAAGAGGCTAGTTTACGATTAGGCTTTAGAACTTCTTTGAGTACGCCATCCACCCGAAAACGAATAACCAGCTCTTGCTCAAACGTTTCAATGTGGATATCAGAGGCGCCTTCTTTAATTGCCTCACTGAGCATGGCATTAATCAGCTTTATAATAGGTGCATCGTCGTCACCGGCAAGCAAGTCTTCTGTTTGAGGGAGCTCATCAGCTAGTGAGAATAAATCAACCTCATTACCAATATCTTCCATCATTTGCTGAGTTTCTGAGCTATCACGTTGATACGATGCTTCTAGTAATAGCTCAAACTTATCATCTTCTAGTTGCTCAAGTGTAAAGCCATGTCCTGCAATACGACGCACTTCTAATAATACATCAACATCAAGCTCACCACGGTAATACACAATTTGGTTATCTTTATGCTTACTGAGTAACGCGCCAACACGTCTGGCATAAGAAAACGGCAAACGTTTTGCAGGCAGTTCAATTAAGTCATCTTGAGCAAGCTGTTCATCATTACTATGAGTAATTGGATGAACAACATCTTGATTAATATCTTCTATCGCATTAGTCATCATTACGCTCTTGTGCATTTTGTTTGCGTAAATGCTCTTCATACGTTGGTGGTAACAACAATTCGTCATTCCACTCAGGTAAAATAGGTGTGTCTGACATTGGCATTAAATTAATACCATCTTCACGTTTTTTAAATTGTTCACCGCGAATAAAGTTATATTTATTAAAGCTAAGTTTATTCATACTAACGCCATCGCGAATAATGGTCGGTCTTATAAATACAATAAGATTACGCTTACGCTTTGTTGTATTAGTTGACTTAAATAAGTGCCCTAAAATAGGGATATCGCCTAGTAATGGCACTTTTGACACGCTTTCTTGTACATCTTCATCTATCAAGCCGCCTAGTACCACCATGCCGCCATCATCGGCCATCACGGTTGTTTTAATTGCGCGCTTATTGACTGAAATATCAACTGCTGTTGCACCACTAACACTGGAAACTTCTTGTTCTATAGTCAACTGTACCGCTGAACCATCGTTAATTTGTGGTGTCACTTTAAGTTTTATACCCACTTCTTGGCGCTCAACCGTCTGGAATGGGTTAGTATTATTACTACCTGTTTGCGAGCCAGTAATAATTGGCACTTCTTGGCCAACTAAAATAGACGCTTCTTCGTTATCCATAGTGGTAATAGAGGGAGTCGCTAGAATATTAGAATTAGTATCGGTTGAAACCGCTTGTACGATTGCGCCCCAATCGTTTTTAATCACTCCCATGGCTAAACCATTAATACCACCAAGTAATGATGCAAGCGGGCCGTAGTCACCCTCTGAAGTTTCATCATATTCAGTTGGAGTACCCGTCTCTGTTCCAATAATTGTTTTAGTTATTGTTGTGTCACGAGCTTGCTCAGCAGCTACAGCTAAAGCACCGACAGGCACAGTGGTACCATTATTAAATTGCAGCATGCCGCCTTCTTCTGAAATCCATTGCAGACCAAAGTTAACGCCATCGCCTTCCATTACTTCAATTATAATGGCTTCCACTAGTACTTGTGCGCGGCGAATATCTAAGCGCGCAATAACAGACTCTAGTGAACGCATTGTATCTGGCTGAGCGGTAATAACTAATGAATTAGAATCTGGATGAGCTTCAATGCTAGTGTCATTCTTATTACTACTGCGAGTTTTGGTTGCCCCACCTTTTGAGTCCTCTGCCAGCGATTTGCTCACACCTTGGAGTACTTTTACTAAATCTTCGGCCTTTGCGTAATTGAGGTAAAACACTTTGGTATTACCTTGGCTTTCCAGCTCTCCATCTAAACGTTTAATGAGCTCAATGGCACGTGTGCGTGCTTGGCCTTCACCACTGACAATCACACTATTAGTACGACCATCAGCTACAACTTTAGGAATTAAAAACTCAGGTACGCTACCCTTGCCACTATCTTTATAAATATTTTCAACTACTGAGACAACATCATCAGCCGTTGCAAACTTGAGCTTAACGATATCGACTCGCTTATCACCCGCTTGATCAACAGAGCGAATAATTTCTACTAAGCGGTTAACCGAGGCTGCATGACCAGTTAGCATCATTACGTTGGCCGCGTTAAAGTTAGCAACGTGACCACCGTCTTTTTGATCGCTAAATTGGCGAACTAAAGGGCCTAACTCTTGTACGCTTACATTTTTAACTCGCACAACCCGTGTAATCATCATATCGCCAAGCGCTTGGCTATCAGCAGTAATTAATGGCACGTTTGATTTTTTAGCATCTGAGCTTTTTTCTATTTTTATTATGTTGTTGTCCATTTCAACGGCTGAATAACCGTAAACTTCTAAAACATTTAAAAAGAACTGATAGTAAAGCGCCTCATCCATTAATTCATAACTACGTACATTTACTTTGCCACGCACGTTAGGATCAATAATGATGGTTTTATTAAGGTTTTTGCCAACAATATTAATAAACTCATTAATATCTGTGCCCTTAAAGTTAGCAGCATATTCAACAGCAGCAACCGACATAGAAAGACTTGCCGCTAAAAAAAGTGCTGCATACTTAGCTAACCCTTTTTTAATTTTTTTGAGGTGTAGCACCTGAACCATTATGTTAAAACTCCAAAGCTAAGTTATTGCAGACTAAATAGTACATCTATTTGCTCACCATCACGCTCTATTGTGATAGTTGCATCTGTACTGTTTCGCAGCTCATTCATTGCTGCCATTGCCTGTTTTAAATCTGTTAATTGATAACCGTTAATTGCCACGGCTAAATCGTTATTTTGTAATCCCATTTGTTTAAATAGTTCGGGCTCTTTACCTGGACTCAAACGATAACCTATAAGTTCCCCATCATTCATCGCTTGAGAAACACGTATATAATCAAATAGCTTACCAGGTTCTTCTAAAAGCTCTTCGCGAGTTTCTATTAATGCTTCTTTCACCTCAAGGTTGGCAGTGGCATCAATTTGTTCATCGCTTTGTGCTGAAGGCGCTAAAGGTCCCATTTCAGACTCATCTCGTGCAGCGAGTACTGGCATTGATACTGTTTTAGTAAAGTCGAGTCCATCAAGCATTAAGGTTTCAAAGCGGCCACTTACATCTAAAATCACACGATCTGGAAGTATTTGCGATACTTTCGCACGTGTACCTTGCACCACATCCTCCACTAAATAACTCGTCTGGCGACCTTGTGACTCAATAATAGCCATTCCCGCCTTATCATCATTACTCACAGCAACAATACCGGTTAAGTTAATACTAAGACGCGTTTCAGGGGCATTATTGATAACTTTAGTTTGCGAAGCAGTATTGGTATTTTTTGTTACATTTACTTTACCAAATAAAAATTGCTCAATGATCGAATCTATAGACTGGTTATTACCGCCCATTGCTTGGCTAGAGTGGCTAATAGGAACAAGGGGCGATGTTATTGGCTGCGGCCATAATAACCACATCAATTTTGATAATAAAAATGCAATATAAACAACAACTAAAACCATAACCATTGCACTTAATCTCGCGTGCGGTAAACGGCTTAATAAATGTTTAAATTGTTGAACGTGCTGTTCCATAGGTAGTATTCTTATTTTAATTTATAACGAAATCACTCAGCCATAGTACCTTTTCATTTTTCATTCAACAAGCACGCTAATATTAAACTTTGTAAACAGATTGATTTATTTATCGTATCAGCTATCAAGCAATAGCTACATGCGGTAACGGTTTCGTGATAATTTACCTAGTAGTAAATTTACTAGGGATGTTTTATGACAAAGAAAACTAAACTCAATGACAGCTCAGAAAGCGCTGACGCACTTAAAGTGAGGTTGGACAAATGGTTATGGGCGGCTCGATTTTATAAAACGCGTGCAATAGCACGAGAAATGGTACAAGGCGGCAAAGTACATTATAATGGCCAGCGCAGTAAGGCTAGTAAAATTGTAGAAATTGGCGCAATTATAAAGCTAGCCCAAGGCGTTGACGAAAAAACTATCACAGTATTAAATATACTTGAAAAGCGCCAAAGCGCCCCCATTGCACAGTCCATGTATCAAGAATCTGATGCTAGTATTGCTAAGCGTGAAGAAAATAGTATTGCACGCAAAAATAACAGTTTCTTTGCCCCACATCCGGATAAAAAACCAGATAAGAAGCAAAGACGCGAACTTTTAAAAATGAAATCAAGTTAGGTATAGCCGCTCATGCAACAAGATTTACTTCACCGCTATTTATTTGACAACCTCGATGTTCGTGGCGAACTCGTACAAATAGACAACGCTTACAATGAAATGATTGCGAAACACAATTATCCAGAGCCCGTTAAAGCATTATTAGGTGAGCTGCTTGTTGCAACCTGTTTATTAACAGCAACGTTAAAGTTTGAAGGCGAAATTGCGGTTCAACTACAAGGTGATGGACCCGTAAAATATGCGGTGATCAATGGTGATGATCAACAAAATATGCGTGGCATTGCGCGATTACAAAGTGAAGTAACTGGCTCAACGGTAAAAGAGCTCATTGGCCAAGGCTACATGGTTATCACGATTACTCCAACTCAAGGTGAGCGTTACCAAGGTATAGTGCCTTTAGAGCATGATACATTAAGTGAATGTATAGAAAGCTATTTTGAGCAGTCTGAGCAATTAAAAACACGCCTTTGGTTTGCAACCGATACTAAAGAGGGCAGCGCCAAGGCATGTGGGCTATTCTTACAAGTACTACCTGTAGATAAGCAAAAATCGATCGAAGATTTTACTCACTTAGAAGCACTCAGTAATACTATTAAAGATGAAGAACTACTAGAGCTTGATGCCAGTACTATTTTAACGCGCCTTTATCATGAAGATAACCCACGCGTATTTGACCCTCAACCAATTCAATTTAAATGTGGTTGTAATCGCGAAAAAACGATGACTGCTTTAGTTAATGTTGGTCAACAAGCGCTTATGGATGATGTCGAAAAAAATGGTGAGATTAAAATGAGCTGCCATTACTGTTTAAAAGATTATGTGTTTAACGAACAAGATATAAAAAATATATTTAACTAATCTAGATTTTTTAAAGCACACTATAAAATAGCCATAATTTTTTATGGCTTTTTTATGTCCAAAAAATGACACCGGTATCACAAGCTGAGCATTTTTCATGACACCGGTATCATTGAAATTATTCATGTTTTTCCCTTAATTTATATGCTTTTACGGCGTTTATAAGCTCGAATATCCTTAATCCATCTGTTACTATATTTGCAGCTTAAAGGTTACTAAGACCCAGAGCTATCCCGTTCAATCTCACACAATTTAGGTATAAACATGACTTCAAGCGCTACCCGTTTTGTCGATCTAACTGCAGCTGAACTTGTCGAACACGCTATCAGCCGTGGCGAAGGGACTTTAGCCGCCAATGGTGCTTTTGTAGCTAACACTGGTCGTCGTACCGGTCGTTCTCCAAAAGATCGTTTTATTGTTCAAGAATCAAGTACTGAAAATGAAATCCAATGGGGCAATGTAAACCGCCCATTCGATGCAGATAAGTTTGACGCCTTATGGGCACGTGTAGAAGCACATGTGCAAAGTAATGACCACTTTATCTCTCACCTTGAAGTAGGCGCTGATCCAGAGCACTACCTTCCAGTGGTTGTAACAACAGAAACTGCTTGGCACCATATCTTCGCTAAAAACATGTTCATCGAACCACAGTCATACAACAAAGCCGACTTTCCTCAGTGGCAGGTAATGAACGTACCTTCGTTTGTATGTGATCCAGAGCGCGATGGTACCAATAGCGATGGCACAGTTATTATTAACTTTGCACAACGTAAAGTGTTACTTGCTGGCATGCGCTACGCGGGTGAAATGAAAAAATCGATGTTCTCTGTGCAAAACTTCCTACTACCAGCGAAAGGTGTATTACCAATGCACTGTTCTGCTAACGTAGGTGAAGCAGGCGATACCTCATTATTCTTTGGTTTATCTGGTACAGGTAAAACAACATTATCAGCAGATCCAACTCGCTTCTTAATCGGTGATGACGAGCACGGCTGGGCACCAGGTAGTGTATTTAATATCGAAGGTGGTTGTTACGCTAAATGTATCGACCTTTCTCAGAAAAACGAACCTGTTATCTGGGACGCTATTCGATTCGGTACAATTTTAGAGAATGTGGTACTTGATGAAAACCGTGTTCCTGATTTCAACGATACCAGCCTAACTCAAAATAGCCGTGCAGCTTACCCACTAGAGCATGTTGAAAAACGTAAAGTTGAAAACCGCGCAGGTGAGCCTAAGGCTGTTGTTTTCCTAACATGTGATGTGAGTGGTGTACTACCGCCGGTATCTGTACTAACCGAAGAAGCTGCAGCATTTCACTTCCTAAGTGGCTACACAGCAAAAGTAGGCTCTACAGAAATTGGTTCTACTAGCGATATTGAATCAACATTCTCAACCTGTTTTGGTGCACCTTTCTTCCCACGTCCTGCAGGTGTATACGCAGAGCTTCTAATGAAGCGTGTACGTGAATTCGGCGCTAAAGTTTACCTAGTTAACACTGGATGGACAGGTGGCCCTTACGGTATTGGTAAGCGTTTTGATATTCCAACAACACGAGCTGTTGTGGATGCAATCGTATCTGGAAAATTAGCCGGTGTAGAAACCCAACACATTGACGTGCTAAACCTAGACGTACCAGTTGCAGTGCCGGGCGTAGATAGCAAGCTTCTTAACCCAATCAATACCTGGGAAGACAAAGCTAAATACGCAGAGTATGCGGCTAAGCTAGCATCTGATTTCACAGAAAATTTTGCTAAATACGACGTATCTGACGAAATTAAAAACGCAGGCCCTAAAGTTTAATAATCACCTTTAGCCTGATAATTAAAACGCCAACCTTGAGTTGGCGTTTTTGATCCTACCTATTTTACTTCAGCAACGTAGTTACTTTAATAATTGCTGATAAGCCACCTATTAGCTAAAACGTTTCCCTATGTTTTGTGCATTTCTTAATAAAGGCTCACCGAGAGCCTATTAAGCTTTAAAGTAGCAGTTACTAGTTTGTATATCTCAAATTAAACGCTATTAAACTATGTTACATTAGTACAGTTACGGGTTGTCATCAGCAATGAAACAATACTGTAGGGTGAATCTGTCCAATACCTCACTCTTTACCCTGTTAGAGCACATAAAACAACACTAGCTATTACTGGTAAACTCCTACGAACACAAGAAGGCTCAAGTCATTCGAGTCTTGCTTGCTTTTGGAGTGAGTGTGCTACTTCGTAGTGACCACGCAGTAGAATATCGTAGTGCCTAGAGCGCTAGAGAGCCACATAGAAAGGTACATTTAATGTTTTTAATGGGATGTGCGTTGGCTCTGAGGTTAACGCTGTGCAGCTGACGGCTGACGGCTGACGGCTAATACTTTCACTTTCCTGAAGACGTAAAAAAGCCCGACTCTTTCGAATCGGGCTTTCTCTTATTTGGAGCCTGGTAATGTCCTACTTTCACATAACAAATGCTACACTATCATCGGCGCTGTTTCGTTTCACTACTGAGTTCGGCATGGGGTCAGGTGGGTCCAAAACGCTATTGTCACCAAGCAAATTTGGTGTAAGTTCGATTTAATCGAGCTTACTAAAATTTGGAATTCTGATAATAAAAGTTTTCAGTAATCTACTTTAGTCTATTAACTTCTTCGCTTGTTTCACTATCACATAAAACGCGTTTGGCGTTGTATGGTTAAGCCTCACGGGTAATTAGTACAAGTTAGCTTAATGGCTCACACCACTTC
>NZ_LR877185.1:331576-424867 GCF_903995135.1 Pseudoalteromonas sp. 3J6
GTGACAATAGCGTTTTGGACCCACCTGACCCCATGCCGAACTCAGTAGTGAAACGAAACAGCGCCGATGATAGTGTAGCATTTGTTATGTGAAAGTAGGTCATTACCAGGCTCCAAATAAGAGAAAGTCCGATTCGAAAGAGTCGGGCTTTTTTACGTCTGGAATAAAATAAAAAGAAGGTTCGAGCTGAAAGGTATTAGGTTAAAGGAAGAGAATTTAACAGACCCAATCCCACGACATATTAATGCGCTGTCGCTGCAATACTCCAAATCCAAGTCAGTGTTAAGCCTAAAGCCTTCAGTTTTGAAGTATTACCATCAGCACTCCGTCTTTACTGATCTTAGTTACTCTCCTTGCATCTTTAAACTAGTCCCTAAATTATCATCTTGTTGCAATTTCATTGTTGGTTTAATAACTGTCCTGTGTAAAACTATCTAGGATAATTTAGTAAATCAGGTGACATGAATGTCGAATATAAAAGCTTGGAAACTTCTCAGCCTGTTTTGTTTGTTTACAGCACTGATTGGTTGTCAATCTAAAGAAGAACAGCTACAACAAACAATTCAAGAGTCCATTAAAAAGGCCGATGTCGAGCTTACTCAGCTTGGTAAAGCACTTGATAATGGTAGTATACGTAATGCGATTATTCTTAAAGAATACAGTCGTATCCTTAAACAACAGCAGCCTGAACTCAGTAAGGTTGTTGATGTCGTTAGCCTTGATGCCACACGCCAAGGAGCCCTTTATAGTGGCTTAACCCAACGTCTTGATGATATTAAGGGTAATTACTTAATTCCTCCTTACGAAGACACTTTATACAATATTGATTTATTGCGTGAGGCGGCCAAGCCAACGTTATTTTCTGATGCCTTAACCGATCCTATTAATATGCTTGCGGATATGTCGAATGGCTCTTTGGCACGAGTTGGCGCTATAAGCCAAAAAGCTGAAGGCCAAGGGGTTGGTAACCAAATGGTAGGTAATCCTAACTATGGTAATTGGCAAACGAATAGTAGCGGTATTAGTTTTTGGCAATGGTACGGCATGTACCGTATTTTGGGTGATGTATTTGACCGAGTTGAATACGGAAGTTGGAGTAAACGCCGCAAGTATAGTTACTACAATGACTATGGTCGTACTCGTTACTCAAGCCCTAAACAAATAAAAACCCAAAGTGCGTTAGAAACACGTACACGACAATCTTACCAACGCCAAGGCAAGCAGTTCACTAGTCCTTATGCGAGTAAAAAAACAGGTGCATCAGGTTTGAGTCGCAGCAGTTATACGCCGCCTAAAAGTCGCAGCAGTTACTCAAGAGCGAGTAGTTATAGCAATAATTCAGGATCGGTTCGTAATAGCAGTAGCAGAACCTCGCGCGGCGTAAGTCGTGGTAAGTAAAGAATAACGTTGGAGTTAGAATAATATGTATGAATTTAATGGAATAACTATGTGGTCTTTGCAAGCACTGTCAGTAGACTTTGCAATTATCATCTTACTGTTTGTGAGCCTAAAGTATATTAAAGGTTGGGTGTCTAATTTACATGCTAATGATGAAATTACCGAGCGAGATAACTTTGCATTCGGAATAAGCTTTGCCGCTGGCTTAGTTGCCCTTGCGATTGTATTAACGGGTGTAAGTAGTGGTGCTTTTGCTGCTACGTTACAAAAAGAAGCTCTGTTAATGCTTGGCTATGGTGCATTAGCAATTTTGCTTATAAAGCTGGGTCACTTTTTTCAAGATAAAGTGGCATTGCGTAAAGTAAGCTTACATAACGAAATAGTCAAAGGTAACGTTACTGCGTCAATTATTGATTTTGGCCATGTAGTTAGTGTTGCGGTGGTTATTCGCTCTGCACTATTGTGGGTTGCTACCGAAGGCTGGCATGGCATTCCTATTGTGATTGCCGCTTTTGTGATTGGTAGTGTGGTACTGCTTTTAGTAAGCCAATACCGAGTGCAATTATTTAAACGTACCAATAAAAGCGGTGATTGCCTACAACAAGCCATTGTTGATGGTAATTTAGCAGTAGGTGTTCGCTATGCCGGCTTTTTAATTGGTAGTGCATTAGCCATTACTGCTGCAACAGGTATTGCTCCCTATGCTGCCGATAATATTAACGCGAGTTTACTTTACTGGGCGCTAAGTGCCGTTGTTAGTTTGGTTGCTTTCATTTTACTGCACTTACTGACGATTAAAATCATTCTTGCTGGGTGTAATATTTCAGATGAAGTGAATCGTCAAAAGAATGTGGGTGTTGCCGCTATTTCTGCAGCAGTGTCATTTGCTGTCGGGATCACTATGGCCACACTACTGGGTGCATAATCACGTGTCATCAACTCAAGCTTCCCCAAGTAAATTTAATTTACTTGGGCATGATATTTTACTGATCACTGTTATGGCCGTACTCGCAGGGTGCGGCCTTATTTATGAATACTTACTTTCTCATTACGCTGGCCGAGTACTAGGCTCAGTTGAGAGTGCAATTTACGCCATGATAGGCACTATGATTGTAGCTATGGGGATGGGGGCATTTTTAGCGCGTTGGTTTAAAGATGCCTTTACCGCATTTGCCTGGCTAGAAAGCATTATTGCGCTCATAGGTATGGGCTGTATATTAGCCATTGCCAGTATCATTGCTGTTAGTTATTCACTCCCTCATTTATTCTCAAGTATTTTTAATATTCCACCTGACGTTATTCTTAATGGTTATGTGTTTCAAAAGCTGCAAGAGTGGTCTCGCTTTTTACCTTATGTATTTGGCTTAATATTAGGGCTATTTATTGGTATGGAAATACCGCTTATTGCGCGTATTCGCCAGCATGTTTATGGACGTTTTTTAGAAAATAACGCCGGCACTATATATGGGGCTGACTATATTGGCGCCGGTATTGGCGCGGCAATTTGGGTGAGTATTATGCTCGCGATGCCAATAATGCAAGCCGCTGCTTGGACAGCGCTATTTAACATTATTGCCGGCCTTGCCTTTTTATGGCGTTACCATAGCTATGTACGCTTTGCTAAGTTGCTATTGGTTTGCCATATATTATTGCTGGTGTTATTCGCTTTTATTTTGCAGTTTGGTAGTAGCTGGATGGATAATCTAAGTAACGTACTATACAAAGATAAAGTTATTTATTCCCAAGCAACGAAATACCAGCATGTGGTGTTAACCGAACGCTTAAGTAAAAATCAGCCACAGCCAATCACCGATCTATACTTAAATGGTCGTTTGCAGTTCTCTAGTGTAGATGAGCAAATATATCACTCAATGCTGGTTTATCCTGCAATGCTCGCATCTAATCGTCATGACCGTGTTTTGATTATTGGTGGCGGTGACGGATTGGCCATGCGTGATGTATTAAAGTGGCCGGTTGAGGAAGTGACTTTAATTGATTTAGATGGACAGCTACTCAATTTATTTGGTCATAAAGATAACAAATACACACCGCCTGATGATATTAAACAGCGATTAGTGGCACTCAATAATGAATCGATGCATGACCCCCGAGCAAATATTATTGTGGGTGATGCATTTTTAGAAGTTGAGAGGCTACTGGATCAGGCTAAGCAGTTCGATACTATCCTAATTGACCTGCCAGACCCTAATCATCCCGATCTGAATAAGATGTATAGCGACTATTTTTATAACCATGTGCGTCAATTATTGGCACCTGATGGTGCTATGGCGGTACAGTCAACCTCGCCTTATCATGCAAAAAAGGCATTTTTAAGTATTGCTAAAACCGTTAAAGCCGCAGGTTTTGATTATGTAGAGCAATATCAGCAAAACATCCCTTCGTTTGGTCAGTGGGGGTGGACTATTGCTACTAAAATGGGGCAATCACCAAGTGCACGTATTAGCAATATAACGGATATGCCAGTGCCATCTCGGTGGATTAGTAAAAAATATTTATTAGCCAGTTTTGCATTTCCTAATAACTATTTTGAACAAGTTAACGATATTGAAGTCAATAGGTTAGGTTCTGGTCGTTTATATGATTATTACCGGGCTGCTTGGCAAATAGAAAGTGAATTGTATAAAAATTAATAAAACATGGTTGACATAATATGTCGACCATGCGAATCTTAACTCAGACATAATATGTCAAACGACAAAAAGGCAGAGACATGGAATTAAATGAACTTTCAATAAAATTAGCGTCTTTTGAAACTGAGGGTGCTAACTTTGAGTCTTTCTTGATTGCCAATCCAGGTGAGCAAGATGTTTTACAAGTCATTGTTGATGGAAACGATGAGCTTCCAATTTTTGTTACCCAAACACAAGAGCAATTATTATGTATTAGCTACTTGTTTGGTGAAGACGAAGTAAAAAGCGAGTTACGCGACGAGTTAAACGAAACACTACTGCGTTTAAACGTGCCAATTCCGCTAAGTGCATTTGCCAAAATTGATAATAAATATGCGATTTTTGGTGCACTTTCGGTAAATTCATCATTAGATGACGTTACCCACGAACTAGTGACGTTAGCGGATAACGCAATTGATGCACTAGAAGCCGTGACCTTGTATTTAAACGATTAGGATACCCGCCTAGGTAAGTGCTGATTGCTAATAGTATATGGCTCTCGCTTTACCTAATAGGATATAAACAAGTTTTTGGAGTTAAGATTATGAGTATTTTAAAAAAATTATTTACAGCGGTACGTGGTGGCGCGCGTGAAGCGGGCGAAGCAATTGTTGATGCGAATGGTATTCGTATTTTTGAACAAGAAATTGCCGATGCACAAAATGCACTAAATCGTGCTAAAAAAAGCCTGACAGAAGTAATGGCTAAAGAGATGCAAACCAAACGTAAAATTAGCGCAGTAGATGCATCAATTGCTGAGCACGAAGCGTATGCAGGTCAAGCCCTTGAAAAAGGGAATGAAGCATTAGCATTAGAAATTGCAGAAAAAATTGGTGACTTTGAAGCTGAGAAAGCCGAACACGAGCAAGTGTTAGCGGGCTTTACTAATCACATAGTGACGTTGAAGCAGCAAGTTAAAGATGCTGAAAAATCAATTAAAGAAAACCAGCGTCAGCTTACTATGGTTAAAACCACAGAAAGCGTTCAACAAGCGACAATGGCTGTAAATAGCACGCTTAATACTAATAATTCGTCAATGACGTCGGCGCGTCAATCGCTTGAGCGTATTAAGCAACGCCAACAAGACCGTACTGATCAATTAGGTGCTGCAAAGTCTCTAGAAGCAGATGTTAATGGCGATGATTTAAAAGCTAAAATGGCTGAAGCAGGTATTGGTGATACCAATCCAAAAAGTGCTGATATTCTAGCGCGCATTAAAGCGAAGCAAAATAGCTAACATTTAGAACCATATTAAAAAGGTAACCGAGTTTTGCTCCGTTACCTTTTTTGCTTACAGAGGCACCTTATATGTTTAATTTTTTCAAATCTAAAAAAAAGCCAGAACGTCAGCTTAATCACGCGAGTGACCTTAAAAAAGGTGACATGTTTACAGTGATTGACTCGTTTGCTTATCCTGCATGGCTCAAAGGCCAAACACTTCGCGTTATTGATGTGCAAACGTATCAGTACCAACATAGTAGTGATACTGAATTCGTACTTGAAACTAACACAGGCCAAGTGGTGTTTTTACAAATAGAACAAAACGATGGTGAGCAGTGGGCTAATTTCTCAATAAAGATTCAGCGTGATGATGTTGATGAAGTATTTGGTTTGGATGAGTTTTCACGTATTTTTGATGAAGAATCGTTAACGCATATTACAGTTAAAAATACGCCTGAGCGCTTTATGCAGTTTTTAGCTGGAAGTTATCAACAAAGCGAATCACCTTATGTATGTTATTTTCATAATAAAGATTTTCGTGGCCAAGCGCTACCTCGCTATGAGCAAGACGGTGGTGAACCCTGTGAAATGATTTGTTTAGCGTCACCCGATGAAGGGCATAGCGTTAATATCGAAATTTGGGAGGGAGGTGAAACAGAAGTATCACTGACATTAACTCGCCCAATTAGCGATATTGTTGACTTGTTTCCTGGAGATGCCCAGTGAGTGATGCTAAAGACAAGTGGTTGCGCCAAGAGCAAGCTGTGCGCGCCACGCAAATGGCCTTTGATTTGAGTAGTGAGGTACAAAAGTCGATAAAAAAACAAGCTATCGACCAAGAACTTACTCCCTCAGATATGATCCGCAAAATTTTAGGCCTTGATGTAAAGTCTAAAAAAACACGGCAGCGTTTATCGTTTAATTTAAATGATGATGAAATAGCGCAATTGGCTAGTCGGTTTGAAGTTGCAGTAGATGATAAAAGAGCGGTAAAGCAACAGGTAGCAGATCTACTCATTGAGCATACAAAAAAGACTAAGTAACCCTTTTGCCTTCTTTATATAAAATACTTACACTGAGGTTATTATTTCTAAAGAAGTGCAGCTGTGAATATTATATTGATTGCCTACTTACTTATGTTTGCGTTATTTGGCACAGCGGCAAGCTACTTTGTGCGTTTTATATATGCTTATTGGGTACAAAAGAACATGCCTTTGGAATACATTTTTAAGGCTGGTGTATGTATTTTCATGGTAGTGGTTATTTCGGTGTTAATACCACTATTAAATTAACACCGAAACGAACTGCTACTGGTAATTAACGGTTTTACATTGGTTATCAATACATAAAGAGTGAACTTCTAGCACTGGTGAACAGTCATCGAACTCAAGCGCAGTGTTATTTTTTTGTTCTTGCTGAGTGATTTTTTGTGCTAATTGCTCGGCATGCTTTTGAGAATTATTTAATGTTGAATACACAACATACTTACTCGGCCCCCCACAGACACGCGAGCCAACACCTAACACCTTACACTGATAACTGGCTGTGCAGCTTTTATTACTTGTAAGCTCATTAAGCTGAGTATTTAAAACAGATTCACTCGCGTTTTGAGCTGTGCTTGGTGTTAGTGCGCTACTGCAACCGCTAAGCAGCATAGTCATGACAACACTGGCAGCTGATAGTTTAATTACGGATGACAAACAACTCATAATCTAATCCTTAAAATACACTTACCGCAGAGCCTTCAAGTTTAACACATTTATTTTCAACGCACTGGGTACTAGGCGCAGTTAAATGTTGGCAAATACTCATCATGCCTTTTTGCGCATTATAAGTACTTTCCAATTGAGTAATTGTATCGCTTAGGGCTGAAACCTGTTTTTGGGGGGCGCTTTGTGTAGAGTACACAATATAATCGCTCGGCCCACCACAGGCACGGCTACCAACAGCATTCACTTTACACTGTGAACTCGTTGAACATTGCTTATCTGCTATGAGGCTGTTTAGCTTATCTTTTGCTGTTTTAATATCATCAAGCGACACTTCTTTTGCTGCATCAGCAGGTAATGGCTGTGCTATTTTATTTTGCTTATTCGCTTGTGGTAATTTTTGTTGCGGTATCGGCGTAGAAGTATTTTCTACCGCATTGGTTTTAGTTTGCTCAGTTTTATTTGAGGTTGTTTCTAAGCACGCCGTTAAGCAAAGCGGTAGCAGTAGAGCGAGTAATGGAGTACGCATAATCGTTCCTGATAGTGATGAATTATTCATCACTATCATACACTGTGCATTCATTACAGCAATAAAAACTCTACTATCAACATATTAAAGAGGTGATAAGGAGAGTTTTTAAGTTAACCCGCCTTGCGTTAATTTAGCTGGATTGAGTAATGCCTCTAATTCTGATCGAGATAGGTCGGTTTCTTGCTCAGCGATATCAATAATTGGCTGTGCTTGCTGATAAGCTTGCTTAGCAATTTTTGCTGCTTTTTCGTAGCCAATAACAGGGTTTAGCGCAGTCACTAAAATCGGGTTTTTAGTTAATGCTTTATCTATCTGAGTTTGATTAACTTTAAAGCTAGCAATGGCTTTATCTGCCAACACTTGCGCGCTATTAGCGAGTATCTCGGTACTTTGCAAAATATTGTAAGCGATTACCGGCAGCATTACGTTAAGCTCAAAGTTGCCAGCTTGGCCTGCAACCGTAATGGTTGCGTCGTTACCAATGACTTGGGCGCTAACCATTGCAGCGGCTTCTGGGATCACCGGATTCACTTTACCCGGCATAATTGATGAGCCAGGCTGTAATGCTTCAAGTTCAATTTCTGAAAGTCCCGCAAGTGGGCCTGAGTTCATCCAGCGTAAATCGTTGGCTATTTTCATTTGTGCAACTGCATAGACTTTTAGCTGTCCTGATAAAGCGACAATCGCATCTTGTGATCCAATATTATAAAAAAAGTTATCGCTAGGGGTAAATTGAATCCCTACCTTTTCAGTTAGCTGTGTGGAAAATAGAGCGGCAAATTGTGGGTCGGCATTAATACCTGTACCTACTGCTGTGCCACCTTGCGCTAGCTTACAGACACGTATTAGTGCATGCTCAATACCGCTAGCTGCATGCTTTACCTGCGATTGCCATGCGCTGAGTGTTTGCTCAAAAGTTATTGGCATTGCATCCATTAAATGAGTGCGCCCAGTTTTAACTATGTGGCCGATGTCTGCTTTTTTTTGCTCTAAGGCGTCTGCTAAATTTGCTAGTGCTGGCAGTAATTTTTTATCAACGCTGATCGCACTACTCAAAGCAATCGCAGTGGGAATAACGTCATTAGAGCTTTGCCCCATATTCACATCGTCATTTGGGTGAATATCTTGGTTAGCATGTTTTGAGGCTAAGCTCGCAATGACCTCATTAGCATTCATATTTGAGCTAGTACCTGAGCCAGTTTGAAAAATATCAACGGGGAAATGCTCATAATGCTTACCATCAATAATTTCTTGGCAGGCATGGTCGATCGCATTTGCTTTTGTTTTATCTAAATGGCCTAGTTTGAAATTGGCTATTGCAGCGGCTTGCTTGATATACGCTAAGGCAATAATAAATTGCTGCGGCATCGTGAGGCTGCTGATCGTAAAGTTATTAATGGCGCGTTGGGTCTGTGCTTTATAAAGTGCGTCAGCAGGCACGTTGAGTGTGCCCATGCTATCTGATTCTGTTCTAAAGTTACTCATTAGTACTCCTATAAAAGAGAATATATGACATTTAACTACGCTATATAAAAAGATATGGTGCTGTTATTACTATTTACAACGGTATAGCTAAAAAGTAGAGGGCGTCAAGGTAAGCTAATGATGGAACAAAATAAAAAGTCGACTTAAACTGATTTTAAGTCGACTTAAATAATGTATTTATATAAACAGCCGGTTACAAGGCTAAACAGAATTTTAATTGTAGCCAAGAATAAATATTTGGTCTGTTTCATGTTTGTTTTGTGCCTTTTGAGTATTTTTTACATGAGAAAGTAAGTCGATAACCGTTGCTCTACAATCTGTTTCATAACTCGTTTTATCTAGGCTTTTGTCTGTAACTGCCATTGCAGCATCTACTGCGGTATAAGGTGAAATATACATAATGTTATCCTTTTGTAGTTTAGTACTCATTAAGTGAGTAATTTAATAAAAGCATATAGCGTACCAGCTCGGTAAAGATAATTTAACGTATTGAAATTGATGTTATTTTATTATTTTGGTCAATTTACTCACGACAGAATAGCTGAAATTTGTTTTACTATTGTGCATTCATTTGCAATTTAGGTGCATCAGTATGACCAAACCGTTTTCACAAGCCTGCGAAAATAATAAAAATCATATACTTAAGGCTTTGCAGCCTGCATTGCAAAATGCAGCATCAGTACTTGAGATAGGCTCGGGGACGGGTCAGCATAGTGTTTTCTTTGCCAAAAAATTGCCACATTTACAATGGTATACCAGTGATCGAGAGGTTAATCATCAAGGAATAAAGTTATGGCATGATGAGGTGCAACTGGCAAACTTGCATCCGCCTTTATTACTTGATCTAAACTATTCTTGGCCAGTAAATAAAGTGGATGCGGTATATACTGCTAATACTTTTCACATAGTGAGCTGGGAGTTAATTACGCGTTTTTTTGCTGGAGTAAATCAGCACTTAAACCAGCAAGGAGTGGTGTGTGTATATGGCCCTTTCAAATATAAAGGGGAGTTTACCAGCCCCAGTAATGATGAATTTAATAGTTTATTGCAAAGTCGCGATCCGCTTAGTGGTATTCGTGATTTCGAAGCGGTTGAGCAGCTTGCAGTGCAATATGGGCTTAAGTTACTCAGCGATACTGCGATGCCTGCAAATAATCAGTTACTCATTTTTAAACGGCAATAAAGTGCTACATTGTTGTTTGTAAATTTCGATATGTTGGCATTCGCGTTCTAAGTAATCTGCAATGGCATTATTAAAATCGGGGTGAACAATGTGATGGGCAGAGTAAGTGATTATCGGTTGAAAACCACGAGCGATTTTATGCTCTCCTTGTGCCCCAGCATTAAAGCACTGAATGTTATGCTTAATAGCATAATCAATCCCTTGGTAATAACACAGCTCAAAGTGAAGCGAATCTATCTCTTCACTAGCACCCCAATAACGGCCGTAAAGGGTATTATCACCAATTAAGCTTAAGGTGGCGGCAATTACTTGCTGGTCTCTTTTGGCTAGCATAATGAGCAATTTGTCAGCCATTAAAGCGTGTAACAAGCTAAAAAAATCACTGTTTAAGTAGCCTAAATGACCCGATCGTTTTAAATAAGTGCGTTGATAAAACTCACAAAAAAGCTGCATTGTAGCGGTAGTGATTTTCTCGCCTTTGAGCCATTCAATACTGATATTTTGCTCTGTGATTTTAGCGCGCTCTTTTTTAACGGCTTTACGCTTTCGGGCATTAAAGGTTTTTAAAAAATCGTCAAAATCTTTAAAGTTATTATTAAACCATTGAAACTGCACGCCGATTCTTCGCATAGCACCGGTATCATAAAGATGGGTGGCTTGTGCTTTGTCGCAAAAGTTTACATGCCAGCCTGACCATGCCTGTTCTACGCAGTGGCTATTAAGTTGCTCTGTTATGTACTTATACACTAGCTTTGGATTGCTATGCATAATACCTATTCTTTGTCCCTCAATCGGGCTAAAGGGAATACCACATAGCCATTTAGGGTAATAATCTAAGCCATTTTTTTCATAAGCTTCAGCCCATGCCCAGTCAAATACATATTCACCGTAGGAGTGCGCTTTTAAGTAGCCAGGGGCAAGCGCAATGAGTTCATCGCCTTCATAAACGGCTAAGTGATGAGGCTGCCAACCTGTTTTTGCGCTTACACATTGGCTTTGTTCAAGTGCGTATAAAAAAGCGTGTTGAGTAAAAGGATCATCGCCAAAAAAATGATGCCATTTTGTTGCGTCAATCTGGTTGATGCTATTAAACCATTGGTGAGAAAAGTGGCTCATAATAATAGCCTTATCTTGGTACTGCGAGCATAAGTACATAAGGAAAAAGAGGTGCTTAAGTTATAGCGCGTGATTATTATTAAGTTATTGATAAGTTTTATATGTGGGTATGTGTTCATTTAACATAGCAATATACGCAAAGACATTCTGAGAGCTTATCGAGTTATATAGGTTTTGCAAGATGTTGATTAAATATAATACTTTCAAATTAGCGTTGTTTTTAGGTTTGATTTTGATGGCAAAAGAAATACTGAGTCATCTTTATTTAGGCTTGAGCTGCTAAGATTAGTTTATAAAAAGGTGTAATCAAAAAGCTTATACTAAAGCTAATTATTATCTAATTAACTTCGAAAATAAAGGGTCTTAACCTAAGCGTATATTTTAAAGTGGTAGCTGTTTTTTACTAAATGACTGCTTTAATACAACGGTTGATTCTATGTTGGCGATACAGCTTAAGCTTCCCAGTTGGTGCTTTACAAACTGCTCATAACTTTCTAAATCCTGAGAGATAATTTTTAATAAATAGTCGTGGCTGCCTGAGATCACTGAGCACTCAAGTACATGCGGTAGTTTTTCTACATGTTGTTCAAACTGTTGTGCAGCACTCACTGAGTTTTGACACAGTCGCACGAAAGCATAAACCAGTACATTAAGATTGAGTGACTTAGGGTTAATAGCTGCGTGATAACCAATAATAACCTGTTCTTGCTCAAGTTTTTTAATGCGCCTTAGAGTAGGAGTATCCGAGAGATTAATGGTATTGGCTAATTCTGATACCGACATTCGGGCTTGCGATTGCAAGGCAACGAGTAGCTGCTGATCTTTATTATCTAACATGGCTATAGAATCTTATTAATTATTTGTCTAGTAATAGTGATTATTGCTAACAATAACTGCTTTTACTATTTTTTTTAGCGTTTTAACCTCTGGGATCTTTGCTAGCATTAAAAAATAATAATAACAGGATAAAGTTATGAGTTCTTACACCGCTAAATTTGATAATTGGATTAGGTCTGAGTTTGTTGCTCTAAACTCTCAGTTAGAAGAGCTGTATTGGCAACAAGATGATAAAGCAAATGTTGAAGGGGTTGGGGATAACTTAAAGCAGACCTTGAAAGAGCAAGGTAATGCGTTGATCAGCGATTTATTAGCCGAAGGTAATACCGACGAAGGATTTGATAGCGCATTTGATTTACTTGGTAATGTAGGCTTGTTCATGGCGGCTTGTCGTAGACATGAAATTACAGAGCCAAGCAGAGAGAATAGTTCACCGCTGATAGAAGCATCGGCGCTTGCTATGCATATTGGTGCTTCTATTGGAGTAACTCCTCGTTTTGCCACCGCACATTTAACCACTCATAATAAAGCCATTAATGGCACCTATAAACGGTTTACAAATCTTGATGATGAAACTCTATTTTTAGATTACAACACCCAAGGTATTTTAGCGTATAAACGTGCGAGTGATGCTTTACTAAAAATATTGCCATTAGGCATTTCACATCCCGTCACTGCTGAACTACTTGAGGTGGTTAAAACGGCACTTATTGATGTAATAGCGTCGAATAATGCCTTGTATACTCAACTTGATACCGAGCGTTTTTTTAATTGTGTACGCCCATACTACAAGCCTTACCGGGTAGGTAAAGAAGTTTACCGTGGTGCAAATGCGGGAGATTTTGCCGGCATTAATGTTATTGATATGCTGCTAGGACTTTGTAGTGCAAATGAGCCGAGTTACTCGCAAATGCTGGTGGATAAGTTTTTATATATGATGCCAGAAGATCAACAAATATTGCGAGAAGCCATGCGTATGCAAAGCTTTATGGATGACTTCTTAAAAGCCGAACAATATAAACATACAGAGTGGTTTCAAAAGCACGGCAAACTATTTATACAAGTGTGTAAATTACATGGTGACACCGCTATCGGTCATCATAACCAACTGGTCGAAAAGTTTATTGCCCAACCGTCAGAGCAAATGCAACAACAGCATATTAATAAAGTCACTGCCAGTGGACCGCCTTTGCCAGTATTACTCGATTCCTTAGCTAAATTAAGGGATAGACGTGCAGCAGCTAAGCGAGACGATATTAATACGCGTTTTGATGACTTAAATACGCTAAAACAGTGGATTAACTAATATGGCTAAAAATGATTTTTGTATGCCAAGGGGCTGCTATTTATTAAGCCACTCTGTTGGTCGACCTTTAAAAAGTACTTTAGAAAATGCTACTGAGCAGTTTTTTACTCCTTGGCAGGAAAGTGCCAAAGAGCCATGGCAGCAATGGCTACCAGCTATAGAAAATTTTACGGGTGCATTAGGGCGGCTATTTAATGCGCCAAGTGAGCAGTTTTGTCCTCAGGTTAACTTATCTAGTGGTTTAACTAAATTGCTTATGTCGCACCCCGTATTTAATAAACCACAGTGCACGGTATTAATGGCGCAGGCCGACTTTCCAAGTATGGGGTTTGTAATGCAAAAAGCACTCCCTGTATGTGCAACAATACGTTTCATCCCCGAGCATGAAGATCTAAGTGATAGACAGGTATGGCAGCGATATTTAACCCCAGAGATTGATGGTGTGTTTGTTAGTCATGTTTATTCTAATACGGGTGTACAAGCTCCTTTAAACGATATTGTGGCGCTTAGTAAAGTCACGAATACACTCTCAATAATTGATGTGGCGCAATCGGCAGGGGTTATTCCTATAGACCTAACGGCGTTAAATGCCGATTTTATGATTGGCTCAAGTGTGAAGTGGTTATGCGGGGGGCCAGGTGCGGCCTATTTATGGGTAAATCCAAAGCAAATAACGCAATGTGAACCAAAAGATGTTGGTTGGTTTTCACATCAAAATCCATTCGAGTTTGATATTACGCATTTTCAATATAACGCTAAAACACTTAGGTTTTGGGGCGGTACGCCTTCTATACTCCCTTATGTTATTGCTGGTAATAGCATTGCATATATTGCCCAGTTTGGTGTGGATAAAGTGAGAGCGCATAATTTAGCGTTGTTAACGTTACTTCAGCAGCAGCTGACGGCTTTTTTAGTATCGCCAAACGATAAAGATCAGTGTAGTGGTACCGCTATTTTAGATTTTGCAGAGCATCAACAAACCGTATTAGCGGCATTGGAGGCAGCAAACATAAGTGTGGATGTGCGCAAACTCGGTATTCGTATTTCACCGCACATATACAATACAGTGTCAGAGATACAAGCGTTTATTGCTATGGTGAAAAAGGTAATTAAGGCTGCTGATTAAGCTGTTGTTTTTTTTGAGTGAGTGCCGCTATTTGTTGTTGTGCTTGTTTTATTTGCGGTTCAAATCTTTGTTTAAGTACCGCAGTTTCTGTAGCAATTGCATCTGCAATCGAATCAGCGCCTAAACGATTTGCTTTATCTTGGGTCATGTAACCGACTTGCTGTTTCTTTTGTGCGTATTCTTGTTGGTATTGCTTTATTTTAAGCTCAAGCTGCACAATATCGCGCTCTATTTGTTGCACCTCAAGGTAGTCATCAACTGAGGTATCGATAACTAGGGCGTTTTCAGATTGCAATGCATTGGTTTGCATAATGTTGACGTTTTTAAGCGTGATCACTTTAGCGTCTTTAGCGCATGGAGTTTGACTGAAAGTCGGCACCCCTTTAATGGTGCATTTAAAAACCGTCACTTCATTTGCCATGCTGACAGTGCAGGCACCAAAAAAACACAGTAGTAATATTAGCTTTGCCATGGTTAAACCTAAGCTGGTTTAAAGTATCATTTATAATGCACTAAGTTGTAACACCATACAATTTGTTTAATTTAATAGCCTAAGTCAAGTATGCCTTCCAAAACGAACAATTCCATAGGTTGTTAAAATTCAGGCACAAAAAAACCACAATTAAGTGGCTTATATTCAGTAATGGTGGAGAGGGAGGGATAGACTTACTTACATCCATGTAACCAATCGCTACGCGACGCTTGCAGCGGCCGAAACTGTTCCAGACATTTTATCGAACCCTGTCGAGAGTTCTCACCCTCCCAATTAGCAGCAAAGCTTATTTTTGGGCACAAAAAAACCACAATTAAGTGGCTTATATTCAGTAATGGTGGAGAGGGAGGGATTCGAACCCTCGATAGAGCTACAAACTCTATACTCCCTTAGCAGGGGAGCTCCTTCGGCCACTCGGACACCTCTCCGACGCATTATTCTGCGTATTATTAATCGGGATAAAACCAATTAATAAAAATAAGTGGTGGAGAGATAGGGATTTGAACCCTAGAGGGGCTATAAACCCCTGCCGGTTTTCAAGACCGGTGCATTCGACCACTCTGCCATCTCTCCACGTCGTGATGCAGGATAATACTTAGGAGAGTAGTCTGTGTAAATAGCAAAAAGATCGTTTGCTTAAAAAGTGAGCGTAAATGCGGTTTTTTTTATAAATAATGAAGATTTAAGGTGATTTTTAGCCATGAGGTGGCTGGCAGCAAACAGGAGGAGCTAAAGAAGAGTCTTCATTTAGAGGTTGGGTGTTTGCTGCAACAATACAAAATCATGGTTGGGTGATTATTTGTATTGAATTGCACCGCCAAGTGCTAATTTTTTTCCGTAACGGTTAAGTTTAGCTAGCATTTTTGCTTTGCGATTAGTTGGCTTAACGGCAACGTGAGTTGTGGCTGTTTGGTTAAGTGTATTAATTGGGTTCATTTTATTCGCTCCATGGTTGTGTCTGTTGAAAACATGTGCATTTTGCACGCAGGGTGGTTAAAAATAAAGCGATAAAAATTACTGGTGAAGTATTAGTTTTTTTAATCCGAAGCTGTTTTATTAATTTGTCGTTCAACTACTGGTTTATTATTTTTTGTATAATTATTCATCTGGGCTCATTGCTATATCGCTTTTATATGGGGTCTTTTCGGTTTTTTTGAGTTTAAACTGTTTATAAAAAGAGTTTTTTGAATATTTATTCAGATTAAATTATTTTGTATTGGTTGGGCTTAACTTTGCTTTGTTCAAAGATTTAACATGTTATTTATAGGTGGTTAATTATTTATCAGATAAGAGCAGTAAATAAACGATAAAAATAGTGTTGCGAGGTTTTTAAATTATAAAAAAAGTGCCTAGGTTACTAGGCACTTTGGAGTTAGTTGCGTTTTAAAACGCTTCTAACTGGGGAACGTACCATCTCATGAATATAAATCTAAAAAGATGGGTTTAATTATGTTTGCAATTTGGGCTTACAATCATCAGCTTGGGTGGCATTTTAACTATTCTAGAGCGAAGCGAAGATTATACTTTGGTTTGTATTTTACTATGAAGCCACAAAACAATGCTGCACAGCAAGAGTAGATCCGCTCAACAGTCTATTATTTGAGTTAAATGGTTTTAAATAGGGTATAAAAGGCAAAATGCGGCATAGCTTAAAAGCAAATGCCGCAAAGGGAGATTAATGCGGGGTATTATTCTATTAGTGCTGTTTAATAGTAAATAGCTCATAGCCTTTTAATGCAGGAACTTGAGCGGTTAGTTGCGTTTCTTGTTGTGCTATTTCAACAAAATCATCACATAATGAATTTGCACGCTTTTCAAGTGTTTTGGCATGCAGCTCTACTTTTTCTTCTATTTGTGCGCCCATATTTTCCATGCGCTCTTCAAATGCTTGCATGTCACCGCCTGAACTCATTAACTCAGAGCCCAATGCCACTAAAATGCTGCCCATTGATTCCATTACTGCTGATTCAACTGCTGTTTCTATTTGCTTTTCAAACTGCTGTTCAAAGTTTTCACCAAATTGAGTAAAGCTTTGTTGACCCATTACAAAAGTACCTTGCTGATAAAAGGTGCTTTCGACTTCTTGATGAATATCGTCCATTAAGGCTGAAGTATTATCGAGGCCGTTAATATTAAACGCATTTGCAACTTCTTCTAATGCTACACCTGCAATTTTAACCCCTTCAAGGGCAATATTGGCCACTTCAGGTAATTGCACGCGTAAATTGTCTGTGTAGTCGGTCATTGCTTGGCGCTGTGCACTATTTAATGCTACTTGCTCGCCATTGATAGACAGCTCACCTTCAGCGGTAAATAGCATGTGCTGATTATTGGCTTTAAAAATTTCTAATTCATTAGGTTTGATGCGCACATCGTTCTTAAATTCAACGTTACATTCATCGTTACTAAATGAAATTGAAGAGTCGCTAGTATTGTGAGCCATTGCTACTGGAGCGCACATTATCGCGCTAACTAATAATAATTTTTTCATGTTTATTCTCTGCTTTTTGCTGATGATAATTAACTTATAACAAGTTTGATGCCAATTGTTTTTAATGTTTTAAAACAATGACTTGAGATTTTTTGAATGCTTTAAAGTCGAAAGTGTACTCATTGAAAATACTAAAATATGGTCAAAATAACCAACAATTAAATGCTAATAAATAAAATTTATCGATACGATAAAAAACTCTCACTTTCCACAATTCAAATTTAACGCTATTTATTCACAATACTGACACAGAGACTATTTAGGATAGCTATGTGGCTTTATTTTGACGTAAATTTGTACAGCTAATTTATGTTGAACATTTTAATTTCACCAATTATCGCGATATAGAAATCCGTAATTGGTCTCAAACACTTTATGGAGTGGGTTGTGGGTAAGACATTTAGTTACGATGCGCTAGATGATGATTTTGTTGAAGACGAATACGAAATGGTCGGGCGTAATCAACACGACAAGAAAAAGCAAAAGGTGAAAAGAAAGTTAGAGGATTACCTTGAGCAAAAACGCTTGCGTAAAAATCTAGGTGAAGATGACTTAAACGATTATATTGATTAAGCTCTCGCTAGTACAAATAAGCGTTACAGTTTGTAATAAAGAGGCTTTGTGCCTCTTTATAGTTTTTTGGGGTTAAGCCTTAGCTGCAAGCAGAGCTTTTTCAATTACTTTTTCTAGTTTTTCAGGTTTAGTAATAGGTGCAAAGCGCTTAATAGGTGTACCATCTGCCGCTACTAAAAACTTAGTGAAGTTCCACTTAATTTTTCGGGTTAAAAACCCCGGTAGTACAGACTTTAAATAACGGAAAACAGAATCTGTATGTTGGCCATTTACATTCACTTTTTCTGCGATTAAAAAACTAACCCCGTAATTTATTAAACAACCTTGCGCTATTTGCTCAGCGTCGCCGGGCTCTTGTTGACCAAATTGGTTACATGGAAAGCCTATAATGATCAAACCTTGGCTTGCATACTTTTCATGTAATGCTTGCAATGACTGATACTGATAAGTTAATCCACATTCACTTGCGGTATTTACGATTAATACAACTTTACCTTCAAACTCTTTAAAGTCGATTGGCTGGCCTTGTAGGCTGGTAGTTTTTAGTTGATGGAATGGGTGCATATAAATACGCTTATTATTTGTTTATTTTGCATAGTCTAACCCTTGCGTGATGATCTACAAAGTCTAAGTCACTTTTACAGCGCTTACTGCTAATTTAAAATTAAAAATAGCCCCATACCGGCCAAGGTCGTTAAGTAAATATTATGCGTTTTGTAAGCAACAACAATAGCGACTACAGCTGCACTGAGATAAGGGTTTTGCCAGTTTAGATTAATACCTTCGTCATTTATAAATACAATTGGCACCCAAATCGCCGTTAGTACCGCAGGTGCACTAAAGCTCAAAAACTGTTGCATTTTAGGCCCTACTTTAAATGGCAAGGCGCGGTGTAAGAATAAATAGCGAGTAAAAAAAGTAATACATGCCATTAGTAAAATAGTGGTCATCATTTTTTGGCCCCCTTATTTTGCACTAATCTGGTAACAGCGTAACCTGCGCTCATTGCTAGAAGCGCAGAGCATACTAACCATAATTCAAAGCCTGTGCTTTTTAATAAAGTGGCACTGATCCCTGCAACAATGACTGTAACTAGAGTAGCTAAGTTTTTAATCCCAGGAACTACTAAGGCAATAAAAGTTGCTGCAATAGCAAAATCGAGTCCTAAATTAGTGAGATCTGGAAGCATAGTACCGGCTACAATGCCAATGAGGGTCCAAATATTCCACGCAATATAAAAGCTAAAACCTGCGCTCAATGCATAAATTAAACGGGTTTTAGTACGATAGGCGCGCGGGTGGTGCGAAAAAGCAAATAGTTCATCAGTTAACACAAAGCTGACAGGCAGGCGCCATCGCATGGGTTGCTCAATCACTTTGTGACGAACTGCCAAGCCATATAAAAAATGGCGAGAGCTAATAATAAACGTGGTAAAAAGAATGGTTAGTAGAGGGGTGTTACCAGCAATGAGCTCAATTGCAACCAGCTGCGCCGAGCCTGCAAATACCAGTAGCGACATGGCTTGAGTTTCAAAAGGGGTAAAGCCATTTTGTATTGCTAACGAGCCACATAAAATGCCCCAAGGAATAACCGCTAAACACAGTGGCAGCATATCTAAAAAGCCTTTTAATACTGGTTTTTTAATTGACTGCATGTGTTTGACTCTGTGCATAGGTAGAAAGACTCATCGGGATACCTTAATATTGAGAAGCTAAAATAGTTAGCGTTTTAGATGATACTTTTTTTTAGGGAAGGTGCAATGTTTAAGGTAAAAGTGTGGGATGGCTTTGTAAGAAGCTTTCATTGGTTATTAGTATTGAGTATTGCTGCGCTTTATTTTAGTGCAGAAGAGGGCATGATCGAACTTCATTTTGTAGTTGGCTTTTTTACTTTAGCGCTTATTTCAACACGGATTATATGGGGTCTTATAGGCAGTAAAACGGCAAGAATATCGGCATTACTGCACTCTCCTAAATCGGTGCTTGCTTCTTTTAGCGGCAAAAAAATAAATGATGTGGGCCATTCTGCACCAGGTAGTTATATGGTGTTATTATTTTTTATTCTGATCATAGCGCAGCTAGTAAGCGGTTTAATGAGCAGTGATGGTATTTTAACTGATGGCCCGTTAGCGCAGTATGTATCGAGTGACACGATTGATTTGGCCAATTGGCTGCACCATATTAATTTTGATATTTTATTTTATGCGATTATTTTGCATGTTGTGGCTATTATTGCTTACAAAATTAAAGGCAAGCCTTTGGTCAAAGCAATGATCACCGGTAATAAAGCACTAGCAACAAAAAGCTCAGAGCCAGAGACAAAGTCACCATGGGTTGCATGGGTTATATTTTTGGTACTACTGGTTTTATTAATGAGTACCTGGGGAAGTGAGCATTTAAGTTATTTGCTTAGTTAAAAAAAGTGGCGCTAATACAGCGCCATTTTTGTTCTTAATACACCGTATATATTAGTCTTTGAATTGCTTATGACAATCTTTACAGCCTTTAGCCCATGCACCAAACGCTTTACCAATAACAGCTTTGTCACCGGTTTGAGCTGCTACAGCAAGTTCATCAGCATATTGTTGAAATGCTGTCGCTTTTTTCATAAAAGTATCGTTTTCAGACCATACCGCAGGAAGTGCTGATGTATCACCCTTATCAGTACCTGCGTAAAAAGCTTCCCAAGGCATTTTAGACAATGCCGCTGCGTTATTTGCACGCTGCTTAAATTGCTCTGCATCAAAAGGAATTTTACCCCTAAGCATAGCACCCATATCGCCTATTTGAACTGAAATCATAGAGAATGCAGCTTGGCGATACTCAATCGCATCACTCGGCTCTTTAAATGCAGAATTTGCAGACACGCTAAATGCGCATGTAGATAGTAACGCCCCGATAAATACTTGCTTCAATTTCACTTTGCTCTACTCCTTTGACGGTTATTTGATTATCTTTGTATCTTAGCTCAGGCTTTAGTTCAAGGGAATGCATAGATTATTACTTTGATATAAATTGACGGACCTTGGAAATAATCAGTTTTAACTCGTCTTTTTTGTGAATGTTTGTAAATACCTTGTTGTTGATGGTGTTGGGGTTGTGTACATTCGGTTATCATAAAAATAACCAATTAAGAGCATTTATGAAAAATAATATTTTTAAGTTGTCAGCGTTGTCTGCTGCAATAGTAATTTCGCTATCAGGGTGTGGTGGAAGCGATAATGATAATAACAATAAAGCCCCAGTTGTTACTGATGTAGCACCAAAAGCGAGTGATGTTGCTGTAAGCGATCAAAAACAATGGATCCCAGTAACTGCCGAATTTAATGCAAGTGACCTTGATGGTGATACATTATCATTCAGCTTTACTGAAAACGGTGAAGCTGTCGTTGCTGAAGACGGCGTGTTCATGTTTAGCCACGGTGCATTAACAGTCGATGGTACATCATTTACTTACGTGCCAGTCACAACTGAAGACGCAGTAATCGATTACACGGTGACAGCTAACGGTAAAACAGCATCTGCACAAATTATGGTTTCAGGTACTATTGGTGACCCACTAGCAAATCAACAATGGCACTTGAATAATACAGGCCAAAAAGCTTACGCCTTAAGCGATGAGATGAAACAAGGCCTTATTGATTTATATGTTAATCAACGTGGTTTTACTGAAGAAGAGGCACAAGCACGTTTTGATGAAGACTTCGCTAAGTCAGAAGCTGAAGAGCTTGTTGTTGGTGAAGACATGAACGTAGCAGCTGCTTATGCGCAAGGTGTTACAGGTGCGGGCATGACTGCTGTTGTTGTTGACTCAGGTATGGAAATTCGCCACGAAGATTTAATTGATAACGTATTGCCTAACCGCTCTTTAAACCTGGACGCAGAAACATTAGACCGTACTGACCCTACAAGCACATCTAACAGCGGTGACCATGGTACTAGTGTTGCAGGCTTAATTGCAGCAAAAGGTTGGAATGGTAAAGGCGGTCGTGGTGTTGCACCTGATACAGGCTTAATTGGTATGAACTACCTTGGTGGTGAGAAAGTAGCGCAAACTGATCTACTTGTACATGGTTTCCCTGGAAGTGGTATTAGCACGTCTGAAAGCATTTCGGCGTTTAACCGTAGTTACGGTATTACATTCCCGACATTTATTGCTTATTCAGAGCTTGATGAAACAATAGAGTCTTACCCAAATCTTTACCTTCGTGATGGTAAAGGTGCACTAAACATGAAATCGAGCGGTAACTCTTTTGTTGGTGATGAGAGCGAAGGTTCATTATGTGAAGATAACGGTGCTAACGAGTTAGGGTTAACTTGTTATAATGGTGCATTTGAACCTAGCCAAGGTCATCCTTATTACTTAAGTGTCGCAGCTGTAAATGCAAATGGTAAGCACACTAGCTACTCAACTGCAGGTGCTAACTTAATGGTTTCAGCGCCAGCGGGTGAATATGGTCGTTGGGCTCCAGCAATGGTTACAACTGATCAAATGACTTGTATTAATGGTTATTCAGGCTTCAATGGCCGTTCTATAACCGCTTGGGCTGCAGCCTATGGTGAAGAGTTTGCTGCAAGCCAATACCCATTTAATTACCCAGGGCATGAAGATAACGCAAGTTGTAACTACACATCTACATTTAATGGCACATCGTCTGCTGCGCCAAATGCATCAGGTGTGGTATCGTTAATTCTTTCAGCCAACCCTGAACTAACTTGGCGTGATGTGCGCCATATATTAGCATCAACCAGTACTTTAATTGATGCAGATAACGCAGCTGTTAATTTAACTGTAGGTGAAGGTGAGTTTGTTGCTCATGACGGTTGGGTTGAAAATGCTGCCGGTTATAGCTTTAATAACTTATATGGCTTTGGTCGAGTTGATGCTGGTGCAGCTGTTGCAATGGCTAAATCTTACGAAGCTTCATTAGGCGAGCAAGTAATCACGAATTGGAAAGGTTTTGGTTCAGTTGTTGCTGAGGATGCGCTAGCACTTGAAATCCCAGATAACAACGCATCGGGTTTAACACAAGAAATCGAAGTGACTGAAGAGCTGAATATTGAAGCAATGCAGTTTAAGTTTGATGTTAGCAACTCTGAGATGGTCTTAGATTTAAGCGATGGTACACAAACATCTGCTGGTAACGATTTAGCGATTGAAGTTACATCACCAGCGGGTACCCGTAGTGTGTTATTGTCATCTAAACAAGCACTGTTTTACCCAGCATACAGCTTCACTAATGGTTGGAGCATTGGCTATGTATTAAAAGACGCAGTTATGCTTTCAAATGCTTTTTACGGCGAGTCTACTAAAGGTACTTGGAAAATCCGCTTACTAGATACAAGTGCAGATAGCTTTGCATTGAGTGACGGTGGCGATAATGGTTTAAGTGCAATTGGGATAAGCAATAATAGCTCAGCGAGTGTTCTTGAAGGTGTATCTCTTCGCGCATTCGGTCACGCAGGTCAAGAGTAAGGATTATAAAAATGAAATTTAATAAATTAATCGTATTAAGTGCTGCCGCGTGTATCTCATTAAGCGCAACAGCTAACACTAGCTTTGATAAAGAACTTGAGTTACCTAAAAAGCAGGTTGCTAGCTTAAAGTTTGATAAAGCCGACTTTGGTTCTTATAAAGTAGAGAAAGGCTTACGTTTAGTGCCGTCTAGTGTTGCAGCAGAAGAGCATGTAGTGATGAAGAAGGGCGATATGTCAATTGTTAATGTTGCTACTGACTCAGAATTAGTTACTAAAGGCTCTTTAGTTCGCAATATTCTGACTAATAACTTAAGCACATTATCAGGAAACATTACTATTCTGTTAAAAGACGGTAAAACTGCAAGCGATGTTGCATCAGCAACGGGCTTAAAGGTAGTATCTGTTTTCCCAGGCACTAAGATTGCGGTTATGGCTGTAAATGAAGGACAAGATATTTTAGCGGCTTCAGAGCAGCTTAAAGCATCTGGTTTTTCAAAAGAGGCTAGAATTGAAGTGTTAGAAACTATCTACACTGTGCAATAATTTATTTTAAATCAATAATAAAAAGCCCCGTGTAACTAAAGTTACACGGGGCTTTTTATTAATCATTCATATCAATATCGGCAAATATCATTCCTCGACGCATACTGCGGGTTGCCAAAAAAACCTCGCCAAGTAATGACATAAATGCACATATTAGCAATGCCATTGCACCAACAAAACAACTACCAATAGTAACGCCTAAATTAATCGACTGTATGTGCGATAAAAATAACAGCATAACCACGGCACATACTAATAATGCGCTTAAGACACTTAAGCTGAAGGCTATGTGGATACATCGAGAACGTTTTAGGAGCGCTCTTAATTCTGTGGTTAAGGATAAGTTAAACTCCTCATCCGTACTAACTTTTAATTTTCGTTCTAACTGTCTGGCCCTGTCTGTAATACGTGCTAAACGGTTGGATAGCACCCCAAGTGTTGCTGCAATACCCGTAATTAAAAAAACAGGGGCAACGGCTGTTTGAATGACTTTAGCCATAGTTAAAATATTAATTACATCATTGTTCATTTTTTTCTCAGTGTTTACATTTTCGTTTACATTTTCGTTTACATTTTTTTACAAAGTTAGTTGCTTCTTTTTGGTGTTTTAAATCAGTTGTTTACGCTATTTTTGTAAGGTGTTCTGTTTTTTATGTAATTTTAATGTAGCAATGCTGTTGCTCATACAAAGGTTGGCGTTTTATATTCGGTTACATAGCCAAAGAATTAAATATAGCAAATACAATAATACATAACCTATCTTAGGGGAAACAATGTCTAACAATATAATTAAAAGAACAGCAATCGCGACAGCTGTATCAAGTGCACTTGTGGCAACGATTTCTAATGCTGCGACTTTGCCTGACGCTACAATGACCAATAAATACGCAGAGCAAATTAAGGAAATAGCTGCTGATAAAAAAGCACCTTCTGCACATATGATCGTTCTTAAGGCAAAAACGTCTGTCGATGCAGTTGCTGCTGGGACTTACCAATCATCTTCTAATCGAGAAATAACGGCGCAGATTGAGCAGCTTCAAGATATGATGACTGTTGAGTTAAATAGCTTAGATTTTAATGCAAAAGTAATTGGTAAAACTAAAATTTTAGCACCAACCTTGATTGTTCAAGCAACCCCAGAAGCGTTAGCTCAAATTTCAAAAGATGATCGCGTTGCTAAAGTTTTACCAATGTTCGATCGAGAATTACATGTTGCTGCGAGCTCTGAATATATCAATGCTAAACCACTTATTACTGATGGTATTGCAAGTGGTAAAGGCCAACGTGTTGCAGTGCTTGATACAGGTATTGACTATACGCATGAGGCGTTTGGTGGTGAAGGTACAGTTGAGGCTTACCTAGCTGCACAGGCTGATCCAACGTCAGTTGCATGGCCTCAAGGTATCGTGCAAGGTGGTTACGATTTTATTCGTGATGATGCAGATCCTATTGAAAATGACGCGGCTAACTCTCCATCAACGGGTGATCCAACAAATCACGGTACATCATCTGCAAACTCAGTAAACGGTATTGCACCTGATGTTGAGTTATATGCATATTCTGTATGTGGTGGTGGTTGTCCAAGTGCAGCACAAGCAGCAGCATTAGAAGCGGCAATGGATCCTAACGGTGATGGTGATATTTCAGACCGTGTTGATGTAATGAACATGTCTCTTGGAGGTGAGTTTGGTGACACTTACACTGGTGGTGGTACACAATACTTAGTTCAACGTGCAGTTGAGTTAGGCGTAAATATGGTCATTTCTGCTGGTAACGATGGTGACAACCCGTTCCGTATTGGTGGTCCAAGTACTACACCTAATGCACTATCTGTCGGTGCTATGACTCACCCAGCAACTGAAGTTGGTATTGCTGAGGGCGCTATTGCAGGCCTTGAAGGTAATATCCAGCCATCAGGTTTTGGCCCACAAGAAGCCTATACTATTTCAGGTGCTGATATTGATTTAGTTTACCCTGAAGCAAATCAGGATGGTTGTGTTGAGTTCTCTGCGGATGTGGACTTTACTGGCAAAGCAGTATTAATTGACCGAGGATCATGTAACTTTACTGATAAAGTTTTACATGCTCAGGCTAAAGGTGCTGAGTTCGTAATGATTGCAAACAATGTAGATGATGGTACTCCTGCATCTATGGGTGGTTTTGATGCTGCAGTTACAATTAAAAATGTAGGAATTAATTTTGCTGCAGGCGCAGCATTAAAAGCTCAGCTGGCTGCTGGCGGTCCTGCAACATTTGATATTAGTGTTGAATTTAAAGCAACAGCTGGTGCGGTTGCTACATTCTCATCGCGTGGTCCTTCGATGGATGGTTTATTAAAACCAGAAATTACAGCGCCAGGCACAAGTATTGATGTAGCAGCAGCAGGTACTCAAACGGGGACTAATCCTGTGTCGGGTACGTCATTCTCAGGTCCAATTACAGCCGGTGCGGTTGCTATGATCCGTGAAGCACATCCAGAGCGCAATGCGTTTGAGATTAAAGCAACAATAATGAATGCTGCGAACTTAAATGTAACCAATGAACCTCTTGATATAAACCCTGACTCAGAGCTTGCACCAATTAGTATGATAGGTGCTGGTTTAGTTGACGTTACTAAGGCGGTTAATCTACCAGTTGCGGCATGGGTGCATGACGGAAAGTTTGATACTAAACAAGCTGCGCTTTCTTATGGTTTAGTGAGCCTTTCAGAAACAGACTCTATCACTAAAACGGTAACCGTTAAGAACTTCTCTGCAGATGCAAAAACTTATAACCTTCGCACAGAAGCGCGTTATCAAAGTGATATTGATACTAACGCAGTTAGTTGGGATTTCCCTGAGTCTGTAACAGTTCCTGCAGGTCAAGCGATTAACTTTGATATTACAATGACGGTTGATCCAACTAAATTACCTGTATGGGAATTAGAAAACCCGTTCAGTGCAGATGACATTGCAGCAAGAAGTGCAGCATTAACATCAATCGAATTTGATGGTGCGTTAGTATTTGATGATGCATCTACAGATGGCGATCATGATTTACACCTTGTTTATCATGCAATGCCAAAGGCGGCGACTGAATTAAGTTACTCACCTGAAGTTGTTAATAATGAAATGGCATTAGTTATTGAAAACACAGGTCAAACAGAAATTACGCCCCAAGCTGAAAGTATAATTGCAGTGGGAACAGCAAAAACATTTGAAGAGGCTGAGTTTAATATCCTGTCTACTACTTTCACTGCGTTTAATTCAGAAGCGTGTGATTCAGGTGTATTTATAACTTCTTCCATTCAATTGCGAGATCCATTAACACATGTATTCCAAGCTGGCTACAGAGTTGAAATCGACACAGATAATAACGGTGTCTCAGATCAGTATATGCAAAACTATAACGATCGTGGTCGTCAGACTGCATTCCCTGGTCGTAGTCGTACTCTAATTGGTACAACTGATGGTGCGGGTAATGATACGTTGGCATGGGCTACTCCGCTTTACCATGCGGCAGGTGAGGATACAATTACCTTCTCTGGTTGTTCTGAGTTGATGAACATTGATGCAGCAATGATTGGCGAGCCAATGAACTTTAAGGTATCAGTGGGCTACCCTAGCTATCAAACAGGTGTTTACTTTGAAACTGATAGCGTAACAGGTTCAACGGTATTTGGTGTACAACCTCAGGTACAGATTACTTCACTTGAAACGGGCGAAGCCGTTTCTTCAATTATGCCAGGAGAGAAAGCGGTTGTTTCTGCAAGTGGTCCGTTTGCACTATCGCAAGGTTCAGGCACTAACCTTATTAAAGTTATGGCAGCTGAAGATCTAGAATTACCAGACGTTGAAGCACCAAAGCTGGTTGGTGGTGAGTTTAGTGTTTCAGAAGATGCAGCGGATGGAACCGTGGTAGGTGCGCTTACTATTGAAGAGTCAGAGTTAGATTTGGCCATTTCAGAGTATTACGTACAATCAAATACAAATATTGGTCTTGCTGTTGATGCAGATGGACAAATTGTGGTTGCAGATACAACTTTATTAGCTGGTGATACATCTGCAGAAATGGAAGTTGTTGCTATTGATGTTCGTGGTAATGTATCTGAACCTGTAATGGTAGCTGTTAGCATTACAGCGCAAGTAGCACCACCTGTTGTTACTCCAGAGCCAGCGAAGAAAAGCTCTTCAGGTTCAATGGCTTGGCTAACATTGCTAGTTGCACCGTTTGCATTTATGCGTCGTCGTAAGCAAAAGTAATGTACTAACTTAAATGTTTATAAAAGGGAGCTTCGGCTCCCTTTTTACATAGCTTCACAAACTAAATTTCTGTGCTATTAAATATTAGGTATATTTAACAAAAATAAAAACTACAGAGATTCTAATCAATGAAACATACCCCATTTGTTCTTACTTTTATTTCCTTAGCTATTTTAGGGGGATGTAACAAAGCTCCTGACGTTGAGCAATCAGCAAAAATTGAAAACGCAGCTGCTAAAATCGCAGTCATGCCGCCTATTGCGAAGAAAGTACCGTATAAAATGACAGTCCATGGCGACACGCGTATCGATAATTATTATTGGATGCGTGATGATGAGCGTAAAGCTCCTGAGGTAATTGGTTACCTTGAGGCTGAAAATGCTTACACAGATGAAATGCTTGCGCATACAAAAACGTTACAAACTTCGTTATTTGAAGAGCTAAAAGGGCGAATTCAAAAAGATGATGATTCAGTGCCAGTTAAAAAAGGTAACTATTATTATTCGTCGCAAACTCGCGGCGATAATGAGTATGCTACTTACTTACGCAGTAGTGATTTTGCAGGCACCGATCAAGAAGTTATTTTAGACGTAAATGAATTAGCTAAAGGCCATGACTATTTTGCGGTTAGTGGCCTAAATGTAAGCCCAAATGATAACTTAATGGCGTATGGTGAAGATACGGTGAGTCGCCGTGTTTACAATATAAAAATTAAAGATTTAAACACGGGCAAATTACTAGAAGACACGCTTGAAGGGACTAGTGGTTATGTTGTGTGGGCGAACGACAATAAAACTGTTTATTACATTAAAAAAGATGCGCAAACCTTACTCGGTTATCAAGTTTATCGTCATACGCTTGGTACATCACAAAGCGATGATGAGCTTGTATACGAAGAAAAAGATACGAGCTATTACACAGGTATGAGCAAGAGCAAAGACGGCTCAGAAATTTATATTTGGCATAGCAGTACTGATGCATCGGGTTTATCAGTACTGAGTGCAAACGATGTAAATGCTAAGCCAAAGCGTTTAATTGAACGTGAAGCCAACCTTGAATACAGCATTTCAAAATTAGGTAATACTTATTACATTGTGACTAATTTAAATGCGGTTAACTTTCAGCTTATGAAAGTTGATATTGATAAAGCCGGTGATAAAGCAAATTGGCAAAGTGTGATCCCTGCTCGCGAGGATATTAAACTCGAAGACGTTGAGTTATTTGATGACTACTTGGTATATCAACAACGTGAAATGGGTCAATCAACACTGATTGCGCGTAATTTAACATCAGGCAAAGAGTTACCACTAAGCTTTAACGACAGTGCGTACACGATTAATGCGTACGGTAATAACGAATTAAACAGCGATACGCTACGTGTGTATTACACCAGTATGACGACACCGGGTTCATCTTATGATGTCAATTTGGCCACTGGCGAAAAAACATTATTAAAGCAACAAGCGGTATTAGGTGACTTTAACGCAGAAAACTACGCGTCTGAGCGTATTTTTGTCACAGCACGCGATGGCGTAAAAGTACCGGTGAGTTTGGTGTATCGAAAAGAGCTATTTAAAAAAGATGGCACTAACCCATTATTGCAATACGGCTATGGTTCGTATGGTGCAACAATGGATCCTAGTTTTTCTTCTGCACGATTAACGTTGCTTGACCGTGGTTTTGTATTTGCAATTGCCCACGTACGTGGTTCGCAAATGTTAGGGCGCCCGTGGTACGAAGCGGGTAAATTACTCACTAAAAAGAACACGTTTAACGACTTTGTAGATGTTACTAAGTCATTGGTAGCTCAAGGGTATGGCGATAAAGAGCAAATTTTTGCCCAAGGTGGCAGTGCTGGTGGTTTATTAATGGGCGCAGTGGCAAACCAAGCGCCTGAGCTATATAAAGGTATGGTGGCTGCGGTTCCATTTGTTGATGTGGTTACTACTATGCTTGATGAGACTATTCCGCTTACAACTAACGAGTATGGTGAGTGGGGTAACCCTAACGAGAAAGAATATTACGATTATATGTTGTCGTATTCACCATACGATCAAGTTAGTAAACAAGACTACCCTAATATGTTAGTAACAACAGGTTTGCACGACTCACAGGTTCAATATTTTGAGCCAGCAAAGTGGGTTGCAAAACTGCGTGACTACAAAACAGATGATAATAAACTACTATTTAAAATAGACATGGAAGCCGGCCATGGCGGTGCGTCTGGTCGTTTTAAACGCTTAGAAGATGCCGCGTTAAATTATGCATTTATGCTTGATTTAGCCGGTATAAAAAAATAGCCACACCCAAATTCAACTAAGTAATGAGCCAAGGCGTAACGTTAAGTTACGCCTTTTTTTTGTGGCAAATTAAAGCTAAAAATAGTGCCTTTGCCTATCTCACTTTGAACATTTATTTCACTGTCCATAAGCTTTAATAGTCCACGACAAATAGCAAGCCCTAACCCACCTTGTTGACGGCCCGCTTTATTAGAATTACTAGCTTGGTAGTGGGGATCAAAAATAGCTTGTAACTCATCATGTTTAATACCAACTCCGGTATCCGAAACTTGCACAAATAATTGATAGTGGTTACTTCGTCTTACGCTAACCTCAATACTGCCACCAAGGGGAGTATGCCTAATTGCATTATCGATTAAGTTACTTAAAACGCGCTCAAGTTTGGCTATGTCGGCGATGACAGGGAAGTCACAAATTTCTGGCTCAACCGATAAATTAATGCCTTTTTGTTGCGCAACAATACTAAACTTAGCAATACAATCGTAAATTAGCTCTCCTAGGTTAAATGTTTCTTTATTAATGTTTATTTGGCCATTTTCTAAGTGAGCAAGTTCAAAAATTTGCTCTATAAGTTGCTTTAGCTGTCCACAGTTATTTAATGAGACTTGCAAGTATTCTTGCTGTTCTTGTTTACTTAGTTTGTCACCTGACTGATTTAACACTTCTAAAAAACCTTGTAGAGAGGCTAGTGGTGTTCGCAGATCATGGGAGAGGTGAGTAAGCAGCTCTTTACGTTGTTTATCACCTTGCTCAAGTGCTTTAAATTGCTCGTTTATACGCGTTATCATCGCTTGAATACTTCGACCTAGGCTGTGGACTTCGTTGCTTTTTTGATTTGAATAGTGACTTAGTTTTGTATCGGTTAGGCTATAGTTAGCAGCCTCAATATTGCTCACATCTTTTGCAAGACGTTGAATAGGGCTTGTGAAAAATCGCAGTAAAATAAGCATCGCAATAAATAAAAAAACGAGTGTTGAGCCAAGCCACATAGCAGCCACTAATAACGAGTCGTTACTTTTTATATTATTGAGTGAGGTGTCGTATGCCTCACCACCAATAATTATATATAAATACCCTTGTAATGCATTGTTGTTAAATACAGGCGCCACAGAAAATATTTTTTGTTGCTGTGGGTCTCGTGGGTTATCACCATAAATAGGTGTTGTGTTTGGGTGGGCAATCAGCTTTTTTAGCGGCTCTAAATTAACGTGTGAGCGCTTTACTTTTCCGGGTTCTGCGGAGTAAGTCAATATTTTTCCGCGCTGGTCTACAAAGTAAAATTCAAAGGCAGGGCCTAACAGCATTAGAGTATGAAACAGGTTTTCAAGGGCTTCGTAATCGTATACGCCTTCTTTTATTAATGGATTGTCTTGTACTAAATGTTCAGCCAGTGCTAAATGTAAGTTTTGTTCGCCATGGTGTTTGGAGTTGAGTTCTAATTGTTTACTCCAGCTATAAACTAGCGCACAAATAAAACAAAAAATAACGGCTAACGACACTGCTAATTTTTGGTACAAAGAAAGTTTCATAATAAAAATCTTAATTAAGTTGGTTTGGGTTGAGTTTGTATCCCACACCCCAAACGGTTTCTATAATGGGAGTTGGTTGATGTAATTCGAGCTTTGCGCGCAAGCGGTTAATATGCGAATTAACCGTATGTTCGTAGCCACTGTGTTGGTACCCCCATACTTTATCGAGCAGTTGTTGGCGGCTAAAGACATGATTTGGGTGACGTGCAAAGTACACAAGCAAATCAAATTCGGTGGCGGTTAGGTTAATTGCCTGTTCAGCTAAGTACACTTGATGAGAGTCAAATTCAATGTGTAGCGAGCCAACATGAAGCGTTGTTTCGCCCTTAATCGTATTCTGGTTAGTATTTTGGCTGGTGAGCAATTGTGCTCTGTGTCGCAGTTGGGTTTTTACTCTGGCTTGTAGTTCACGTGCAAAAAAGGGTTTACAAATATAATCGTCGGCGCCCATTTCTAGGCCTATAACTCTGTCCATATCGCTACTTAGTGCTGTTAGTAAAATCACTGAGATAGTTGGATAGTGTTCTTTTATTTTACGACATAAACTCAATCCATCCATTTGCGGAAGGTTTATATCCAGTAAAATAAGCCCGTAAGATTGTTTGGCTATTTTTTTCAAAGCCAGTTCAGCACTTACAACATGATCCACATGTAAATTTAGCGATGTAAGCTGTGTGGTAATTAATTTACCAATTTCTCTGTCGTCTTCAACTATGAGTAACTTTTCATGGCGCATCATTTATCCTCGTAAAAAAGGGGGGGCTTCCGTGCTCCCCAACTTCCCCATTAAAAGCTGGTATATCGAGGTTGATATTGATAAACGAATTACTGAGTGCGGGTAATAACCACTTTTGCTAATGGGTTATCAAATTTATGTTCAGGGCTAAGCACTGAGCTAGACAAACCATCTTCATTTGTAACTACACCTGGGTGTCTTGCTACAAAATTAACATCATCACGGGCTTCATTAAAACCTTCTCCGCCATCAGCAGGACCGGGTATCGTACCAGCTGCTTCTGTATTTGCTTCAGTACCTGCATCATAAGCAACGGTAGTGCGAGTTAAAGAGTCGCCGACGGCTAATGAAGATACATCTAAAGCACTAAGACCGGTAAACCCATCATTTGTATTCACCATCATAGTGGCAAGCGACAACTTAAGTGCCTCAAGTGACTCCGTGCTTAATGTAATCGTAGTATTGGCACCAGGTCCAACAGGACCTTCGCTTGATGCGTTGGCTATAGCGTTTTCTAATGCAAGCAGTTGGCTGTTATCGCCTCCTTCAGCTATTGCTTCTAATGCAACTGAGGCCGCATTGCCAACTTGCCAAAGAGTGCCTTCAGTATGTGCAATAACAGCAATAGGCGATAGTGGCTGCCCCGCGGTTAAATTGCTGACGGTAACATCAAATGTATAGCTTACAGGCTCAGGAGTTGGCGGTGTGACAACCTGAACAGGTTCGTTTCTGTCGTTATCGCCGCAGGCTGCAAGTGAGGCTGCAAGTGCAACAACCACGATGCTTTTTTTAAAGTTATTTAAAGATGCCATGATAACGCTCCTACTTAACCGTAACGGTTAGCTTAGCTACTGGGTTTAACCATCTGTGAACCGTATTACTTAAATCGCTATTACCAGCGGTTAGATCGTCGTCACCTAACGTGCCTGGGTGAATATGTACGTTAATATTGCTATCGGTACTTGTTAAGCCAGCGCCGCCTGTGCCCGCATCGCCACCTGGGGCTGCAGGAATACCTGGCGTACCCGGTGCACCTGAGCCATCGACAATGAGTTCATTATTGTGCTCAGTGCCTGCATCATATGCATTTAAGTAAACAGTATAAGTGCCTGCTTCGGTTGGGATTTTCCAGCTATCCAGGCCAACAAAGCCATCGTTTGTAGGCAGTAACATAGCGGTTACTGAGAGGTAGTCATTACCATCGGTTGTCATTAGTGTGGCCATGGTCGATGATGATGGCGCTAATAAGCCTCCTGCTGGGTTTGCAGCCATGTCGCTACCTGCTGCAGTAGCTTGTGCCATTAGTTCTGCAATGTTGCCACCTTCAGCCATTGTTTGTAATGCAGTAGAAGCTTCAGTTGCAACTTCAAAAAGCTTATCTTCGCTGTCGTGTGCTGTAACTAGCAGTGGGGTAAAGTGAATGCCTTGTGTTAGGTTGGTTATTGCTAGGTCTAACTCTGCAGCTATGGCTGACTGGCTAGCTACTGCTAAAAGAGTTGCAAGTGTAAATGTTGAAGCTTTCATTTTTATTTCCTGTATGTGATGATTCGAGATAAGTATTGAACAATCGTCTCCAGAAACTCTCACAAACTTATCACTTTTTTATCACAGAAATTTAGGTTGTGATTTTTTACAAATAAATAGATAAGTGGTGTTATATACCTGTGTATAATTAAACCGGATTTTAAAAATTAAAGGATTGTGCTATGGAACAAAATCAAGAAATTAAAGTCGTTAATAAAGATGACCGAACTTGGGCAATGCTATGTCATTTAAGTGCATTAGCTGGGTTTATTGTGCCATTCGGCTCGGTGTTAGGCCCCCTTATTATTTGGCTAATTAAAAAAGATGAAATGCCTATAGTTGATATACATGGTAAAAAAGCGCTTAACTTTCAAATTACTATGGCTATAGCTTATTTTGTATGTTTTTTACTAATTTTTGCAGCTGTTGGTTTACTACTGTTACCTATGGTCGCTATCTTTTCATTTGTGATGGTGGTTATCGCAAGCGTAAAAGCCAACGATGGCAAAGAGTTTAATTATCCTCTTAGCTTAAATTTAATAAAATAAGCGTTTTGATTTAAGTTAAAAAGTCGTTCAAACCCAGCTTAATGGCTGGGTTTAGTTTTTAGTCATAAGGGAAAAATGCTCTATATAACATTATTTTTTACAGCATTTATATCGGCTACGTTATTACCCAGCTCGTCTGAAGTATTGATGGGTGGGATGATAATGCAAGGTAATACTAACTTATGGCTAATTTGGTTTGCAGCAACCTTAGGCAATGTATTAGGCAGTTGTGTTAATTATTGGCTTGGAACACAAGCATTACGCTTCAAAGATAAAAAATGGTTTCCAGTTTCTGAAAAAGGGCTTAAAAAAGCGCAAAAGCAGTTTAATAAATATGGAGTATATAGCTTACTGTTTGCGTGGTTACCTATTGTTGGCGATCCACTAACTGTTATTGGCGGCGTGTTTAAAGTGCGCTTTAGTATGTTTTTAGTGCTAGTAACACTCGGCAAAGGGCTACGTTATTTAGCTGTAATAGCCCTTGCCGTTGGATTATTTGTGCCAGTCGAGAGTTAGCGACACAGAGTCTGCAAAGCGCAGCGCATGAGGTTTATCCACTCGGGCTTTGGCGTAATTCACACTTGGGTGCGAGTGGCAAACAGCAAGAATTTCAGCAACTAATTTTTCTAACAATAAAAAGTGACCCTGTTCAACTAAGGTAATTACTTCTTTAGTAATTACCTTGTAGTTAAGTGCTTGTTCTACTTCATCAGTTTCACAAGCTTGATCAGCCGGATAATGAATTTCTAAATTAATGACTACATCTTGTTTTTTTTCACGTTCATCTGGATTAAAGCCAATGAACGTGCGTAGCCGTAAATTAGTTACATTAATTATTGCGTTAGCCATAGATTATCCTTTGATCAGCTGTAAAAACTCGTTACGTGTTTTCGGATCGGCTCTAAAGTTTCCTAGCATTACCGAAGTACGCATGCTTGAGTTTTGCTTTTCTACACCACGCATCATCATACACATGTGCTTTGCCTCAACAATGACGCCTACACCTTTGGCACCAGTTACTTCCTCAACCGCTTTGGCAATTTGATGGGTTAGTTGTTCTTGAATCTGAAAACGGCGAGAGAACATATCCACAATACGTGCAAACTTAGACAAACCTAATACTTTGCCATCAGGGATATAAGCAATGTGACAGCGGCCAATAAACGGTAATAAGTGATGCTCACACATAGAGTAAAGCTCTATGTCTTGTATTAATACCATATCGTCAGCATCTGAGGTAAATACTGCATTATTAGTGATTTCGTTAAGCGTTTGGCGGTAACCTTGAGTTAGGTACTCCATCGCTTTTGCAGCGCGTTTTGGAGTATCGAGCAACCCTTCACGTTCTGCATCTTCACCGACTGCGGTTATAATTTTTTGATAGCTTTCTTTTAATTCGTTATGCATAAGTTTCTCGTTTATTTAGATGACTTACTTAAGATGGCGACCACCATCAACAGGTAAAGCACGGCCTGTGATGTAGTGGCTGTTTAGTAGTAGGTCGATGCTATTGATAATTTCTTGGCATCCAGGTTCGATACCCATTAATGATTTTTTTAAAGTTTTAGCGCGATACTGCTCATCATCATGTTGATTAAAAATAATTAATGATGGTGCGACGGAATTCACTTTAATATTCGGTGCATATTTAGCACTAAATGATTTGGTTAAGTTATCCAAGGCGGCTTTGCTGGCCGCATAGGCTAAGTGTTTTGGGCTGCCAGTTTCCACTACGTAATCAGTTAGATGAATAATGTCAGCGGGCTTAGCATGAGACGCCTGATAATTTAATAGTAAATCTGCACAGCGTAAGTTTACCAAGTACGGTGTTTTTGCATGAATGCGCATCATACTGTCAAACAGCTGCTCAAACTGAGGATTGTTAGCTTCACAGTCCCAGCTTGATGCATTATGAATTATCGCGCTTAGTGAGTCAGTCTGTGCTTTAAGTAATGTAATAAAAGTATTAATACCCTCATCAGAACTAAAGTCAGCATAAAGACAAGTGGCCCCTTGTTGTTCTAGCAAATCTACCGCTTCATGGCGGGTACGATAAGTAATAATGACCGCTTGCCCTTGGGCTATAAAATGCTGTGCAAGCGCAAGTCCTATACGTTGTCCTGCACCAGTAATTAAAATAGGGGGGGTCATAAAATATAAAACTCTCTGTTGGCAAGCGTTAAGGTTAACCGTTAAAATTTAAGCCACTTATTTTCACGCCATTTTTTACGTAAAATATAAGCGGCTCGATCAGTTAAATCACACTTATAATATTGATTTAAAAAGCATCGTATATTGTTGGAATAGGCTGGCGCTTATGTTGCGTGCGTTGGTAAATTGCAATCAGTGTTTGTTCCACATGCTCGGAGACTGGTTTACCTTCTAAAAAGTCATCAATTTCTTCATAGCTTAAGCCTAATGCTTCCTCGTCAGTCAAACCTGGTCTATCACTTTCTAAATCGGCAGTAGGTGCTTTTTCAACTAACAAAGCAGGTGCACCTAATGCTGTTGCCAATGCTCTAACCTGACGTTTAGATAGACCAAACAAAGGGGCTAAGTCGCAGGCGCCATCGCCAAACTTAGTATAAAAACCGGTAATGTTTTCGGCGCTATGGTCGGTACCTACAACGAGCCCTTGGCAAAACCCAGCAATTTCATATTGTGCAACCATACGTTGGCGTGCTTTCACATTGCCTTTAATAAAGTCTATTTTTTCTTGTGTTGGCAATGGCTGATTATTACCAGCTAAAGTTGCCATTGTTTGCTCGTGCAGTGCGTCGGTTGCAGGCTGAATATTAACGGTCATACGGGTGCTGGGCTTAATAAAATCAACCGCCATTTGTGCTTCGCTTTCATCTGCTTGCACTCCATACGGTAAGCGCACCGCAATAAATTGATACTGTGTATCTTGGTGTTCTTGATTAAGCTCATTAACAGCAAGTTGGCATAATCGGCCACAGGTTGATGAGTCTACACCGCCACTAATACCTAGTACCAGTGAAGTTGAGTATGCAGCTTTTAAACGTGCTTTAATAAAATTTACTCGGCGTTTAATTTCAGCGTTAACATCAATACTAGGCTGAACCTTCATTTCAGCCATAATTTCGGCGCGCATGGCCCGCTCCTTAAAGTTAAAAAGTTTTAATGCTCAAAAAAGAATAGCTATTATGTGATTTCAAATTACACAATTAAAGTCCTATATACTCTTTTATTTGTTTAAGTTGAGCTTTTAGCTCGTTAATTTCAGCGAGTATCTCATTGAGCTCTTGGTTTTTTAACTCGTCTGTAATGGTTTGTGTTGCTGTTGGCTCATCGTTTTCTGCAGAAGGTGCTGTAAATAAGTGGATATAACGGCTATCACGCTTACCAGGCTCACGGGGCAGCTTTTTAACATGGCCATTTTCAATCAATTGTTCAAGCGATGTTTCAACGTCGTCAACATTGGTAAAGTCAGCTAAGCGAGCACAACGGGTTTTTAATTCACCGGGTGTTTGAGCTCCCCGCAATAATAATAAACATATAATGGCGCGTTGTTGTGCGTTAAATTGTAAGTGACTAAATTGTGTATTACAAAAGCGATGGTCGTATTTAGATACACGTCCACTGAGACCTTCATCTTCTGTTACCAAGCGTAAGTCGATTAATTCGGCAATGGTAGCCTGAACTTGCTGTTGGCTTAATTCGAGCACAGGAGCGCGATTTGATTTTTGATTACAAGCATTCGTTAAGGCATTTAATGATAGTGGGTAATGTTCAGGCGTTGTTGTTTGCTTTTCCAATAAACAGCCAATAACTCTTTGTTGTTCAACTGATAACTGCATAATATCCCTTACTTCATCGATTCTATTTTAAGCTTACACTGTTATTTAGCGCTAAGCCATTGTTGCAATTTAGCATGCATAGCAGGGCCATCAAGAGGTTTACTTAAATAGTCGTTCATACCGGCATTTAAACATTTGTCTTTATCTCCGCGCATTGCATTAGCCGTTAGTGCAATAATGGGGATGGTTTGATTCTCTTGACCCGCAAGGCCCTCTCTAATAGCCATGGTAGCTTGGTATCCATCCATAATAGGCATTTGGCAATCCATTAAAATAAGTTGATAAGTGTTTACGGTTGCTCGGTTTAATTTCGTTAGTGCATCCTCACCATCCTCTGCAATATCAAAAGTGAGCTCGGCTTGTTTTAATAATGCACAGGCAACTACTTGATTTACTTTGTTATCTTCTACTAACAATACATGGCCTTTCGCTTTTTTAGGTGTATTAATCGCTGGAGGGAGCGCTAACTCTTTAGGTTGTGCTGCCAATGTTACTTTTACCAGCGTGTCATACAAACCAATAGCGGTGAGTGGTTTAAAAATTAAGGCTGCTTCATTGTTTCCATAAAATAAATTGCTTTTTGAATAGCTCATTGGGGCCATAATCAGAATATGACTGTTCACTAAAAAATGTTTCAATTTTTCAGCCAAGGGGTGCGCTATAGGCTCCAAAAAGCTTGTGTCAATAATTGCCACATCCGGCGGTGTTTGTTGATTATTAGTTATATAAGTTTCAACCTCTTTGTAATCACACACAGCACTGACATCTGCGCCCCATAACGTTAATTGCTTTTCGATGATGGTGGCATTCATCTCGCTGTTATCAACAATGAGTATCCGCTTTGCTTGTATATGTTGGCAATCTAAATCAAATGCTTGGTCTATCACTGAGCTAATGTTGACTGAAAAAGTAAAGGTGCTGCCTTCATTAGGTAGGCTATATACACTTACTTCGCCTCCCATGAGTTCGCACAGCTGCCTAACTATTGCCAAGCCTAAACCGGTGCCACCATATTGGCGGGTTGTTGATGCATCAGCTTGAGTAAAAGAATCAAATAACTGTTTTTGCTTCTCTAAACTGATACCAATGCCGGTATCAATAATCGCACATTCTAAAGTCGTATCATCGAGAGTTTTTTCAATGGTAGCGGTTACCAGTACTTGTCCGTTTTGAGTAAATTTTACGGCATTGGCAATCAAGTTATTTAAAATTTGTCGTAATCTATTTGGATCACACACAATCTCACTGGTGCTTACATGCGTAGTATCTAAAATTAATTGGGTGTTATTGCTTTCGGCCTTGAGCGCAAACGACTCAATAATCTCGCCTAGTAACTGTGGTAGATTAAATTGAATACTTTCTATGTCTAACTTACCAGCCTCTATTTTAGAAAAGTCTAAAATATCATTAATAATCCCTAATAAAGATTCTGCTGACGACTGGGCAAGTTTAATATGATGACGTTGTTGCTGATCAAGCGAGGTCGTTTGAATAATATTAAGCATACCTAACACCCCATTCATCGGAGTGCGAATTTCATGACTCATGCTGGCTAAAAACTCACTTTTAGCGATCACCGCTTGTTCAGCGGCTTCTTTTGCCATTACTAGTTCTGCTTCCGTTTCTATGCGCTGTTCACTAGAGTAAAGGCTTCCTATTAGTGCGCCGATTGCAATTAAAAAACCTTCTTCGTTTTGCGTCCATGCTCTAACGCTTGCTTGTTCTGCGCATACAACACCAATTGAGCCGCTGCCTGCGGGGATCATTACACAGAGCATTGCTTTTATAGATGATGGCTCGAGGTAGTTTTTTGCTAAGGGGGCGAGGCAAGCTTGTTGTTGAGCATTCTGGGCGCTAAAAACAGCTTTTTTTTCTAGGGTGGTAAAAAAATCAGGAATGTCTTGCTGGCGCCAAGGGGTATTATTATCACTGTTATTTTGGCTATAACTCGCAATGGGACTAAGTTGAGTTTTGTATTTATCAAACAGGCGAATGCTTACTGTATTCACTTTAAGTGCACGACACACCGCACGAGTAATTAGCTCTTTAGATTCGCTTAATTTACCATTTAATATGTGGTCGCTAATTGTTAGCGACGCTAAAGTTTCGTTAAAGCGGGCTATTTTTCGATCTTCTATTGCTACCTTTTTACGAGCATCAATATTTTGTAATGAGCCGAATATTCTGATGCAGCGTCCATTTTTATGCTCTGCTTCACCATGTATGAGTGCCCAAATTACTTCGCCTTTGGCATTAATAACTTCAAGTTCAGCCTCGTAACTTTCACCATATTTAACCGCTTTAGTGATCAGTTCAGCCGCCTTATCTCTGCTTTTTCCCTCTTTAAAGTAATATAAATCGGATGACCATTTAGGTTGCTCATCTAAAGGGTATTCAAATATCTTTTTGGTCATGTCTGACCAAAATACCTGTTTTTTTTCTAAATCAAATGACCATGCGCCTACTTGAGCTAGGTTACTCATTATCTCGAGCATTTTTTCGTTTTCGTGTTCTCTATTAAGCATTTTTAAAAACAATAAAAACGCAAAAATAAGCAAACTTAAAATAACACTAATAACAATACGTAATGGCCAGACAGACGACGATGCCGGTTGCCAGCCTGTTTTTGGCACTACATAGAGCTGCCAAGCTCCGCCTTGAAAGTTTAGGTTAAACTCAAGCGGGTTTTGGCTGGTAATTTCAGGGTCACCAAAGAAAAACTCACCTTGTTTACCTAAGCCATTGCGTCCTTGAATAGCAACGGTGTATTTTTTTTGTAATTCGAAAATTCCAGCGTTGTTATAGACTTTTTCTATATCGAGTACCACAGAAAGCAGCCCCCAAAAAGAGTGGTCTTCAGGTAAATAAACTGGCACTCGTGCAATCAAAGCTTCACTGCCTTGAACTAACGTGAGCGGTCCAGCCATTACAATAGTATTAGTGTCGCGTGCTTTAATAGCATCATCGCGTTGCGCTTTATTTTCTAAAAAATTGAGTCCTATGGCTTTTTCATTCCCTTTAAGCGGGTAGGTCATTGTGATGACCATGTTAGGTGCAGCACCAATATTACGTAGTTCGTTAGAGGTGTTAAACAGCGGAGCGGCAATTTTCCCAAAGCGTGTTTGGCTTAAATTGGGCTCGGCAGCAACGGCCACAGCCAAGCCACGTATTAATTGAATATTTGATACCAAAATAGCTTCAAGCTGGGCTCTGTAGGTACTTACTTGAGAAAGGACTTGTAAACGGTAAGCATCTTTTGCCCGATTATAATTAAGCCGCTCAAGCACTAAGCTAGTTATTACAAGTAAACTGATTGCAAATAAAAAGGTAAGCTTAAAATTATAAATGGATGTGCGTTTACTTTTGCGCTGTTGCCACATAGGGTGTAATTAAATTGTTAATATAGAAAGCTTAACTATAGCTAACTAACACTAGAAACAAAAATGGCGCAGTTAAATATGCGCCATTTTCTTTTTAACTATGTACACGTTTAGATATTATGAATCACTAACTTCGCGTGCCCAATGATGCTGTTTCGCAACATGTAACTTACGGTAGCCATCCAATAATGCGGCGTGCTTTTTAAAGCCTTCAAGTGATAAACCTGGGAAAGTTAAGCCGTTAAAGCGTGTGCGACTTTCTGCAATCTCAATTGCAAGGGTGACATTATTAGCGCCAAACATCAGTCCTAAGGCGTCTTGGTAGCTTGCATATTCACGTTCGTCATCGTATTTAATTTCTAAAATAGCTTTTAAACAACGGAAATGACGCATCGCGTCTTCATTAACTTGGCCGGTATGTAAAATCCAGTCAACCCAATCAATCGCTTCTTCGCTGCCTGCGGCTAAGCATAAGTGTGCTTTCAGTTCACCAATACGTAGAGTATGCCAAGGCGTATCGGCATCGGTTGCTAAGCCAATGAATTCAGCAGCGCGAATAATATCGCTGTGACCAGCTTCTTCTAGGTTTTCGTAAATTTCCATCAGTTGCTCAGTGTCATATTGATCAAGTGATAAGAAAGTTTCGCGGAATTTAGCGCCTTCGTTGTTATTACGCCAAATAAGCTCATCTACCGGATAAATATCAGACATACCAGGCACTAAAATACGACATGCATACACATTTAAGTGGGTGTAATCCATGATGTAGATATCATGGCCCATGCTGTGAATTAAATCAGTACAGAAGTTATATTCTTGCTCAGTTGAACCACTAAAGTCCCAATGTACAAATTCAAAGTCTGCTTCAGAACGGAAAAAGTCATGAGAAATTAAACCGCTTGAATCAATAAAGTGCAGTTCAATGTTTTCAGGTGTGGCTACTTCGTCGTTGTCAAAAGTGGCAGGTTGAAATACGTCTAGTTGATCTAGGCGACGACCTTGCAGTAATTCGGTAACGGTTCGCTCTAGCGCCACTTCAAATGAAGGATGAGCACCAAAAGAGGCAAATACAGAGCCATCCACTGGGTTGATTAGCGTAACACTCATTACAGGGTATTTACCGCCAAGTGAGGCATCTGCAATACGTAAATGGAAGCCATGGCTACGCAATTCTTCACAGGCTTCATGAATTTTAGGGTATTGTTTTACCACTTCTTCAGGCACGATTGGTAAGCTAATACCTTCAGCAATAATGCGATTTTTAATGGCGCGTTCAAATACCTCCGATAACCCCTGTACACGGGCTTCAAATTTAGTATTACCAGCACTCATACCATTAGAAACAAAAATATTACCAATCACGTTCACCGGAATATAAATATCTTGGCCGTCGCGCTGGCGGGTATAAGGCACAGTACAAATACCACGCTCAAAATTACCAGAATTAAAGTCATAAAGGTGTGAGGCAGTTAATTCACGCTCAGGGTCGAAGTAATCCCATAAGCTTTCATCCATAATCCCTTGTGGTACTTCATCTTCTGCTACTTTAAACCACTTTTCGTTCGGGTAATGAGTAAAGTCACCATTGGCAAATTCTTCACCTAAGTAAAAATCAGCAAAAAAATAGTTACAGCTTAAACGCTCAAAATATTCACCTAGCGCAGAAGCGATAGAGGCTTTATCAGTAGCACCTTTACCGTTAGTAAACATCACACCACAGTCGCTATCTTTTATATGAACTGAATAACAGTTTGCTACAGGGTTAAGCCATAGCGCTTCTTCAATATTAATATTTAGCGCTTTTAGCTTGTTTTGCATGGTAGAGATAGACGATTCTAAATCGCGGTCTTTACCTTTAATAAATGTTTTTTCAGTCATTTTGATCTCAACTAGGTCTGCACAATACATGAACTGTGTATTATCGTGGATTTTGATGTTTATTTCACCCTTTACCCGCTTTTCGTAGCGTTTTTAATAGAACGATTATGAATATATGCTAATAATAGTTTATTGAAAAAGTTGAAGGGTATGTTTATGTTTAAAGTAATCAAACGGTTGCTATTAATTGTTGTGGTTTTAGCGCTTGGGGGGACTGCTATTGTATACGGCGTGTTGACTCTAAGTTTACCTACCCTTGATGGCAAAGGCCGAAGCGATGCGGTAACGCAGCCAGTTAAAGTTGCTCGAGATACGCTTGGCCAAGCTGTTATCACTGCAGCTACTCGCCATGATGCTGCCTATGGCTTAGGTTATGCTCACGGGCAAGATCGCTTTTTTCAAATGGATTTACTTAGACGTAATGCCGCAGGTGAGCTCAGTGAGCTATTTGGTAAAGCCGCGCTCGCTCTTGATAAAAAAATGCGCTTTCATCAATTACGTAAACGTAGCCAAACAATTTTAAAAACTCTCCCCCAAGCCGATAAGCAACTACTAAAAAGCTATGCACAAGGGGTAAACGAAGGACTTGCGCAAGTAGGGTACCCAAGTTTTGAATACCTACTTACAGGGGCTGAGCAACAACCATGGCAAAGCGAAGATAGTCTGTTAGTTATTTTTAGCATGTATTTAGATTTACAAACCGCTACCTTTGAGCGCGACCAAGCTTTAATTCAAATACAGCAGCAATACGGCGCAAAAATGGTTGAATTTTTAACCCAACCAAGCCAATACCAAGCAGCATTAGATGGCAGTGTTTTAACACCTTATTCTCAAACTATACCTCAGTTACCAACGCAGCCATTAGCGGCGATTAAAAGCATTACTGCTAATTTAGAAGTAGGCAGTAATAACTGGGCAGTGACCGCAGATTTAACTAATACTCAAGCTGCGATGCTTTCAGATGATATGCACTTATCAATGGCGGTGCCGGTTATTTGGTATCGAGCGCAGCTTAATTACACTCATAACAATCAAGCGTATCAGGTAACCGGTGTTTCGTTACCAGGAGCACCTGCCATTGTGGTTGGCAGTAATAATAAAATTGCATGGGGATTTACTAATGGCTATATAGATACAGCCGACTGGGTTGCACTAACGGATAGCAGTAAAACATGGCAAGTAAATGAAGTGATTACCTTGGATAATGGCAACTATGAAATCTATCCCTTAACGCTAAGTGAGTATGGCCCTGTTAAATACATTAACAATCAGCCTTATGCCTTAAGTTGGGCTGCGCATCAGCCGTATGCCGTTGATATGCAATTGTTACAGCTTGAGCAGGCTGAAACAGTGGATGATGCCCTTAATATTGCAAGTAACGTGGGTATTCCGGTACAAAACTTAATGGTGGTAGATAGTCAAGGCAGTGCAGCTTGGAAACACATGGGCGGTATTCCTGCGCGAACAGTACCCAGTGAGTTAGCCATTAATGAAAATGAATATGCAGCAACTTGGCAGCAAAATGAAGTTATTCGCCCGTTTGTTAAAAACCCTGAGAGTGGGCGCTTGTGGACAGGGAATTCGCGAGTGGTCTCTGCTGAGGATAATGCACGTTTTGGTAATGGCGGCTATGCCTTAGGTGCTCGTGCGATGCAAATTCGCGATCGGTTGTTTGAAAAACAGCAGTTTAACGAAGGTGACTTTTATCAATTACAGTTAGACAATCAAGCGCGCTTTTTAACCCCTTGGCATGGCTTATTACTTGAGCAGTTAAAACAGCAGCCAGAACACTATGCAGATTATATCAATGCACTGGATAACTGGCAGCAATGCGCCTGCCCAACCTCCGTTGGTTATACCTTAGTTAAGACGTATCGTGATGAACTAATAAATATTTTATTTAGTAGTATTGAAGCGAGTCTCAATAAGCAGGATGGTACATTGAGTTATGTAAAGCGCGATTTAGAGCCCGCTGTTTGGCAATTAATAAAAGCGCAGCCAGCAAGTTGGGTTAACCCACAATTTACTAATTGGGAGCAGCAATTACAGGCAGCCTTTGAGCAAACTATCGCACAGTTAACAACAAAGTTTGGTAATAACATTCAAAACTGGCAATGGGGTAAAGTAAACGAATTGGCGATTGAACACCCATTTGCTAAACAAATACCTCTATTGAGTAAGCTACTAAATATGCCTACCGCTCCAGGGTTTGGTGATAGCTATATGCCTGCCGTACAAAAAACCAGTTTTGGCGCATCGCAGCGATTTATTGCCCAACCTGGACATTTAGAAAGTGCCATTTTAACAGTGCCTGGAGGGCAATCAGGGCACCCGCTTTCTGAGTTTTATCGAGCCGGTTTTGATGAATATGCAGAAGGAAAGCACACCCCATTGTTACCGCAAACATTCATGCATCAAATTGAAATAGTGCCTATCAACGACTAGCTTTGGATGCAGAGTGAGCTAAATAAGTTGCTATCACGTTTTATAACCATGATTATTAATTATAGGGTTACAACAATGAAAAAATTACTACCGGCATTAATAACGACTTTACTACTGAGCAACTACGCGGCGGCGGATGACAACCCAGTTACAGCTAAGCAGCTTAGCGAGCATGTGTACGTTCTATACGGACAAGGTGGCAACATTGCAGCCAGCGTTGGGGATGATGGCATATATATCATTGATGATCAGTTTGCCAAACTCTCAGCCGATATTAAAAAAACCATTAGCGACTTAAAGCCAGGCAGTGCAGAGTTTGTGATTAACACTCATCATCATGGCGATCACACCGGTGGTAACGAAAACTTTGCTAAAGCCGGAGCCCATGTTATTGCCCACAATAATGTACATAAACGCCTAAAAGAAAAACATGGCGAAGGGTCTGATTACCTACCACGAATTAGTTTTGGTGATGATTTAACACTGCACTTTAATAATGAGCAAGCGCATGTTGTGCATTATCAACATGCTCACACCGATGGCGATGCGGTGATTTTTTTCAATAATGATAATATTGTGCACATGGGCGATATTTACTTTAACTTTGGCAGCCTGCCGTTTGTTGATGTAGACAGTGGTGGTAGCGTTGATGGTGTTTTAGCGGCGGTTGATGATGTGATTAATCAGATTGATGATAAAACCCAAGTTATTCCTGGTCATGGCCCGCTAAGTGACCGTTCAGGACTGATCACGTATCGTAAGCTGTTGCAACAAGCGAAAGATGTTATGCTAAAAGCAATGCAAAATGACGCCAGTTTAGAGCAGGTACTTAAAGCAGACCCATTGTCAGAACTTGGTCTTGAATATGCAAATTGGTTACCTAAAGAGCGCGTAACCACACTTTTTTATCGCAGTTTAAAGTAGCGCACAGCGCGAATAAAAACGCATAAACCTAATAAAGCTGAGCATGTGTTCAGCTTTTTTAATTCTTACATGCCCCAAGGAGTTGCGTATGTCGGCAGAAAAAACCCATCTTGAAATTTGTAACTTAACCCGAGAACAATACCCACAAATTAAAACCTTGATGGACGAAGCTTACCCCGACCTAGGCGGCGCATGGCCAAGCCATACTATTTTTAGACTCATCGATCAATTCCCTGAAGGGCAAATAGGTATTGTGGATGATGGCGTGCTGGTGGGTTTAGCGCTGAGTGTACAGGTAGATTATGCGCGTTTTTCAAACCCGCATACCTATGAAGATATTGCCGACGGCCACGACCGCGTATTTAGCGACACCACAGGGGATGCTTTATACGGTTTGGATGTTGCTATTAGTGAGCAATACCGAGGCATGCGTTTAGGGCGTCGTTTATATGATGCGCGAAAAGAATTGTGCCGTCAGTATAACTTACGCGCTATTTTGGCGGGTGGGCGTATTCCGCGTTATTACAATCACAGCAGTGAAATGACCCCGATGGAATACATTGCTAAGGTCGATCAAAAAGAGCTGTATGACCCCATACTCAGTTTTCAATTAGCCAATGACTTTCAGGTTAAACGATTATTGAAAAAATACTTACCTGAAGATCAGGAGTCGGTCGGTTATGCCACATTACTTGAGTGGAATAACATTATGTATGAGCCAACCGACACCGTTATTGAGTCAACTAAATCAATCGTGCGCGTAGGGGCTGTGCAGTGGCAAATGCGCTGCGTTGAATCGGTTGAAGAAATGCTTAAGCAAGTTGAATACTTTGTTGATACGGTATCTGATTACAAAAGCGATTTTATTTTATTCCCTGAGTTTTTTAATGCGCCACTGATGGGATTAACCGAGCAAAGTAATCAAACTGAAGCAATCCGCTATTTAGCCGAATACACAGAGACCTTTAAAAACGCCATGTCGCGTATGGCGATAGAATACAACGCCAACATTATTACCGGCTCAATGCCGCTTGCCGAAGACGATAAAATATATAACGTTAGTTATTTATGCCATCGCAGCGGTAAAATAGACGAGCAACGTAAAATTCATATTACCCCGCATGAACAAAATGATTGGGTGATCCAAGGCGGTGATAAAATTGCTGTATTCGATACCGATGCAGGCCGTGTAGGGATTCAAATTTGTTACGATGTCGAATTTCCTGAGCTATCACGTATTTTGGCTACCCAAGGCTTGGATATTTTATTTGTGCCATTTTGGACTGACACTAAAAATAGTTACTTGCGTGTACGCCATTGTGCCCAAGCACGTGCCATTGAAAACGAATGTTATGTGGTTATTGCAGGCTCTGTGGGTAACTTACCTGAAGTAGAAAGCTTAGATGTGCAGTTTTCGCAGTCGGCGGTACTAACCCCATCGGACTTTTCATTTCCACATGATGCCACCCTAAATGAAGCCACCACCAATACAGAAATGTTATTATTTAGCGACTTAGATATGGATAAGTTAAAAATTCTTCACAGTGAAGGGACAGTGCGTAATTTAAAAGATCGCCGTCACGATTTGTATGAAGTAATATTGAAAAAGAGAGATGTTTAATGGCGTGGATGTATTTAATTATTGCAGGGTTACTTGAGATTGGTTGGCCTATAGGGTTAAAAATTTCACAAACCCCTGAAACTCGTTGGCAGGGCATAGCAGTTGCCGTTGCATTTATGGTCGCGAGTGGCTTTATGTTGTGGTTAGCGCAAAAGCAAATATCTATGGGTACGTCATATGCGGTGTGGACAGGTATTGGGGCCGCTGGTACGTTTTTAGTAGGTATATTATTTTACGGTGATGCCGCCACGTTTGGTCGTATTGCTGGTGTGTTAATGATTATTTGCGGTGTGATCACCCTAAAAATTAGTCATTAGTTATTAAAAAACGAGCGCAGGTTGATACCTGCGCTTTTTTAACTGCTCGGCAGCATTACCAATATCGCAGCCACTGCAATCAATAATAGCCCAGCGCTATCTTGGCGTTTTAGCGGTTGTTTTAACCATAAAACAGCAATCAACATCGTAAAAAATACTTCTATCTGGCCGAGCGTTTTTACATAGGCAACATGTTGCAAGCTCATTGCGCTAAACCAACCTATTGATCCCAAGCAACTAAATATACTCACCGTACAAGTCATGCCCTTATGCTGAAACATAGTTTTAAATGTATCGCGTTCCTTTAAGGCAATATAAATACACAGCATCAGTGTTTGTAAACTAATAACAAGCAATAAAACCCATGCAGGCGCATACGGAAAAGCAATCCCCGAACTCAAGCTGGCTTCTCTGATCCATGACGATGACAACGCAAACGAAGTGCCGCAGGTAAGTCCTATTAATGCTGTTTTTAAGCTAAAGTGTTTCATATTGGCGATACCACTTAATAGCAATACCGCAATTGCACCAATAAACACGCCAAACCAACCAAGTAATGAAAGCGTTGAGCCAAAAAACAGCAACCCGAGTATGGCCGCCATAAGCGCTTCACTTTTAGCCAGCCCAGCGCCTACAGCAAAATTATTCATTTTAAATAATTTAACCATGAGTCCCGTGGCAATAATTTGCACTATGCTGGCACCAATAATGTAGCTAATAAATAAAGGGTTGAATGAAGGAAAGGGAGCATCTTGGTAATAATAAAGCGCATATAAATACAGCCCAGCAATAGGGCTTGCCACAATAAAGCGGGCTAATGTAACGCCAGCAATGCTCACATGAGTGCTTAATTTACTTTGCAGAGCATTGCGCCATGACTGCATAAATGCAGCAAAAATAGTCAGTAAAATCCAAATCATCTTAAACAACATACAATAAGCGGAGGAGTAATTTAGCAGTACTGTGACATGAAAGCGACCATCAAAAAGGCATAATGAATATTCATCACCTGCGACAATTTGCCACAGTGACGCACTGCTTAAATCGGCTATAGTGTCTGGGATGTTACTGCTAGCCGCCAGAACTCAGGTTATTTATATTTGGCGGCTTTTTTCTATTTGCTGTGTTATTTTGAGTTATAAAAAATAACTTGAGAATGATAATGACAACTTTATTAGTTTGCGCCTTAATGGCAGTGACTATGCCTTATGTTGCAAGGATCCCAGCTATTATAGAAATGAATAAGCTCGGTGGTTACGATAATAAACATCCGCGCCAGCAACAAACACAGCTTACAGGGCTCGGAGCAAGGGCGTTGGCCGCACATCAAAACTGTTTTGAGTCGCTAGCGGTATTTGCCGTTGCTTTGGCTGTGGTATTAGGCACCAATAATATTAATGCCGTAACCGAAACTTTAGCGATGACGCATATTGTAGCGCGTATTTTATTTTGTGTTTTTTATTACTTAAACCTCGATATTATTCGATCGTTCACTTGGCTGGTGGGAATAGGGACCGCTATTGGCATGATCGCTGTCAGTTTGTAACGTTAAGAAGCAAAAACCACAAAGCAAGCAGCCTAAAAGGGTGCTTGCTTTATAGTCTTAAATAACTCAATAGCATTAATGCGATACTTTAATTCGCTCTATCAAATCGGTATTTGCAACCTCGCTGTTTATGGCAAAATCTAGCTGTACGAGTACATCGTTAAAGCCTGCTTTTGACGTTTTATACTCCCACTTTGACAAGGCTTCTTTAGCTGATTTATCAAAAACATCTGAAGGCTGTGACTGAAGTACATTAATATTTTTTGTTTTACCATTGGCAGTAATATCGTATTTTAACACCACAGATCCACTAATGCCTTGCTTAGCTGCTTGGGCTGGATAAAGCGGCTCAATGCGAATTACAGGTGAAATATGCTCTGTTTTAGTTGCCTCAACCTGTGGTTGTTTTGCAATTGCTAATCCACTGAGCAAACTCGCAGCTATGAGTAACAAGCTCCCTTTTGCTAGGCGTGAATGTGCGCCATTATGCTTGATATTAGTAAGTCGTTGTAACATGGTTTTTTTATCTCCGTAGTGTGAATAAGCCATCAGACCCGCTGGTGCATTTGCAGCGCAGTTTACTAAGGCTTTGCTGTATAAAATCTGTTGCTGTGTGGTTTTATTACTTAGTACCCGTTCATCACAAGTTAGCTCTTGTAAGCGCCTACAGCTTGCGTATGCCATCCAAGCTAAAGGGTTAAACCACATTAAAATTGTAGCCAGTAATAGCAGCGCATTTGTTAGGTTATCTTTGCGTTTTATATGCACATTTTCGTGCTCTAAAATAAGCGCCAATGTAGCTTTATCAAACAGAGTATTGTAGTTGTGTGGTAAAACTAGCTTGCTATTTAGTACCCCAATTACCATAGGTGTTGCAACTTGATGGCTAGTAAAGGTTTTTACCCCTGAGCTTATTTCTGCTTGTAAATTTGTTACTTCACAAAGCTGTAGGTTGCTTACAAATCGGCGATGAATAATCCAAGTGGCGAATAAAAGCAGTGCCGTAATAACTACATAAAATAGCGCCCAGTTAATACTAATAGTGCTTATTAATGGTTGATTAGGAGTAATGATATAATGACTAATAGGACTGTTTTGTAATGGCCTAATTGCATTGGGTAAATTAGCGATAAGCAGCGAGGCTGGTATTAACCACACTAATTTATAAATAAGCTGCGAACCAATTGCTTTTAAGCCAAAGCGCTCAAGTAAAACAAATCCTGCAAACAACAGACTCAATAATAGCTGTTGCTCTATTAGCCAATTAAAGCTTGTTTGAATAACCATGAGAATCCCTTACTTTTGGTTTTTTTCCCAGTCATCTATGACTTTTTTAAGCTCGTTTATATCTTGTTGAGAGAGTTTTTCTGATTTCGCAAAACCACTTACCAACGGAGCTATACGGCCACTAAAAAAACGCTCAATAAAGTTCTGGCTTTCTTTTTGGGTGTAATCAGCACGATTTATACAGGGGGTGTAAATATATTGGCGGCCTTCTTTTTCGAAGCTAAGCGCTCCTTTTTTAACTAATCGACCTAGTAAGGTTTTAATGGTTTTTTCGTGCCATTGTTTATCATCACTCAAGCGCTCAATAATTTGGCTGGCATTAGCGGGGTAGCTAATCCATAGCGCATCGAGTACTTCAAATTCTGCTTTTGATAATTCGATCATTTTATTGCCTACAAGTGTAATCTTTAATTTAAGACTACACTTGTAATCTATTTTTGCAAGTTTATTTTATATTTTTTAATTGCATTAAAGTGAGGGGGGGTAGCGTGAGCTTGTTAGCCTAAAATGTCGCTTTTATTAATTTTTATAAACTGGTTTTCAGGTAAATTTAAATGGTCTAACAGTAATTCACTTATTTGTACGCGGTATAAATCAATCACTTTGTAACCACAGTAATGCGCCATTTTACGAATTTGTCGATTTAGTCCTTGTTTTAAAATAATACTAAACTGATTGTCAGTGATTTTAGTCACCTCACACGGCAAGGTCATTTGCTTGTCGACAGGGATGCCTGCAGCCATTTTTTCGCAAAAATTCTCATCTAAAGGTTTATTGACGGTTACTAAATAGCGTTTAGGCTGATGAAAGTCAGGGTGGATCAGCTGGTTACAAAAACCCCCATCATTGGTCAAAATAAGCAATCCGCGTGAGTCTTTATCAAGGCGACCAATAGGGTATACCCGTGTTAGTTGCGGTAAATGATGAATAAGGCTGCTTGGGTCGTGCTGATTGAGTTTACAATCAATTCCTACAGGTTTGTGATAAGCAAAGTAGACTAAATCGGCAGGGCCTTCAATGGTTTGGCCATTAATAATGACACTGTCGTTTTCGTCCACATGATCAATATGATTTGCGGGGCGATTATTAACCATGACCACACCTTCATCAATCAAACGCGAGGCTTGTTTGCGAGAGCACACGCCGGCATGCGCTATGTACTTTGCGAGTCGAATTTTTGTATTCATGATAGCGCGTAATTAAAAAAATCTGATCGCGATTATAGCAAAGCTGCGTATTGATTACTTGGACAGTTAATTTAACAGTAGGTAGGTTAATATGGGTATTCAATTTTCAGAACTAAAAAAGCATCAGCCATTACAAAAAGTGGTGGTTCATTCACTGGAAATGGCCTTGTATCAAGTGTCTGTTGTCATTAATAATGTTGAATACTATGTACAAGAAAGTGATGGTGAATTTGTAAAGGCAGTTAGCCCATTACATATTCAAAAACGATTTGAAGACATTGCTTATGCGCAAATGATGCTCAGGCATACCAGCGCTTATGATGAAATGTGTGGTCAGCCGGAAAAAATTTCTAGCAATATGCTGGAAGTTCCCTTTGGACAAAATAACCTGTTTTAACATCAGGTATTTGCTAAAATAGGCTTATTTGGAACGGCCAATGTACCTATTGCATGCTGATAATACTGAGCAATTAAACCAAGCACTGCGCGCTAATATGCTTGAGTTTAATGCTCAACACTTCGACGTAGAGCGCCAAGCTCTTGGCTTTAAATATCTCGATAAACATCATGAATTAGTTGCCGGTATAAGCGGTCATGTATTTGGCAATTGGCTGCTAATAAGTTGGTTGTGGTGTGCTGAATCGGCACGAGGCAATGGCTTGGCTGATTCGTTATTAACATCACTTGAAAATGCAGCAATTGAAATGGGTGCCGTTCAGGCTCAGCTTGACACCTTAGATTTTCAAGCCAAACCTTTCTATGAAAAGCGCGGTTATCAGGTTAAATATCAACTTAACAATTACCCGATTAGTGGTACGCGTTACTTTATGGAAAAACCGCTAATAGTGGCTAAATAATGCTGATTTGAATATTACTCTTTTGTGGTTAAAGGTGTGCCATCAAAGCTAATGCCTAAAAACGGTGTTGCCTCGGGCGCTAACATAAACGTACGAATATTCATGTGATCATCGGCATTTGGGTTGTTTAGTACATCTTCACGGTAAAATTGACCAAAACAATCTAAGGTATTTTGTTTACTAAGACCGTTGAGCTTAGCAAATGCAAAAATTTTGCACGAACCGTTATTTTCACTCGCAGAACTTAATAACCCATGGTTATTAAATCTACATGCAGTAAAGTCATAATGTGCTTCAATCACCGCCATTGTGTTGGTAAATTGAATTTTTTTTGGATTGTTTGCTAGTTGCTGTAAAAAGTCTAGTAGTAACATTTTTATCCTTTTAAATATAAAGTTATGAGAATATTAAAAATCGTTGCTAGTAAGCTCTGCATTTAAAAGCTTTCCATCATTAATATAGAAATAACCATCCCAGTATTGTGACGTAAATTCTACTGAATCAAAAAGCTCATAGTAATCACCTAACTGTGCAAGGTTTGCAACAGGATCTTTGTACTTTATATCCGAAAACTCCCAACTATTTCCTTGCTTAAAATAGTCCGCTAATGCCGCGAGTTTTATATTATTAGTAGAGATAGGTTCAAAAAGTTTTAGCTTGGCAATAGAGTCAGCTTCCTCATATAAGAACTCGCTGCATGGAGTAACATTGATATTTTTTTCAGAGGAACTGATTAGTTTTAATGATGTGTTTAAATTTTTATTAAAATTACCATCGGCTTTAGCGGTAAAGCTTTTAATACAGTGCTTATTGAATGCGACTTTGCCTATTAGCTGCCCTTGGGAAAGTCCTATCAGCCTTTGTTCTATTTTTGTGTCTGATGACTTGTAGTATGCGGTTTCAACATTTACAAATTTTTTCTTTAATGCCTTTATTTGTAGAGGCGTTATAGGAGCCGCTGCTTCTACAACCACATCATTATTGAGTTTGATTTTAAGCTCTTTATTTTCCAGTGTGAGCACATTATTAATTTGCATGGGCAATAAATTTAAATGAAACTGATAGCCTACCAATTGATTATTAATGAAATGCAAAGCATGGTTTCTGCCATAAACGCGGATTAATTTGTTTTCGCTTTTGAGCTCCAAGCTGTGTAATCCTAGTATATGAGCTACTTCCTGCGTACTTTGACCAAGTTTTGTGCCAAAGAAGAAATTTGGCTTAACTAACTTACTATCAAACTCTTTAAATAAGGGTTTTTTATTTTTAAAAGAAATTGTTATTTTATTTTCTGTTGATTGCAGGATGCCAAATAAGTGCTCTCCTTCAATAAAAACAGCTTTTGACATTGCTTGTTGTTCATTACAGTTTTTAGACGGTGTAAAATAAGCTGTATAATGTAAGTGTCTTTTGTCTGAGCTAGAAAGGTTATTTTGATTAGTTTCTCGTATAATTAGAAACTTTTCTTTAATATGAATCTGGCTATCACTCGATTTCTTTGTGGCATTTTTAAACTTAGATAAAGCTTCGGCTCTTAAGTCTTTTTGTGCTTTTGCTTCGTCATCTGACTTTGATAACGTTATCTCAGTTTTAATGACCAGAGTGTCTGAAGTGTTTTCACAGCTTTTATCTTTTACAAAGTAAGTTGTGGCTTGAGCGCTGCACTGCCAAATGCAAAGAATTAAAAATAAAATAATACGCATAAACTTCCCTATTTATAGTTATTTGAAGCTTAACTCTAACTCATTTTTTTGTTGATTTATATTAAAATTAAATCGCGATAAAAAGTTCATCCCTAATAAGCCTTGGCCGTGGATATTTTCGATACTGAGCACTTCAAAGTCGTAAATTAGTTGCTCACCTACTTTAAAAGACTCAACTTGATAGCGCTTAACTTAAATTTTCCCATTTGCAGTGTTTACTGTTACATCGTTTAAATAAAGGGCCTCGGGGGAAGTTGGCTAATAACATTACTCGAAAGAGAGGTAATACTTGCGCCGGCATCTATCATTAATTTAGCTCGTTACTAATTAAATAATGCGCGCCGTAAGGGGTAAGAGGAGTAAAGCCACCTTGCGATTTAGAGTAGTTAATGCGCTTATAAAGTCGCTTTGCTGGTAATAGACATGAGTACGTACGTATAAAAAATGGCTATTGTTGTTTTGATAATCGAGAGCCAGATTTGGGTTTGTGCGATAATTTCTTGCCAATTTTGTTGCTCACTTAAACTATGAAGTTCGGTTTTTGTTAAATTTCCCAAGCGCACATTTAAAGTGCTTTGATGTTGCTCATTTTACAACGGTTGTAGTTCAAACAGCGCAATGATTGCATTTTGAATTTGCTCATCATTTATTGAATAATCGATCTGTAATATAAGTAATTCTGTATTGTAAGGGTCTTGATTTAATAGTGTGTTTAAAAGTGCTTCGCTAAGAACTAGGTTAGCATTTAGCCACGTTTTTAATTGCAAAACCCATGAAGAGTAAATTGTGCGAGCAAGGGCTGAGGAGCGTTGCTTTAGTTGCTGGTAAGTATTAAAAGCCTCGTCAAACTGGTGTTGTCTAAATTGTTGTTTAGCTTTAGCAAGTAGCTCATTTTGAGACGCTTTAAGCGCTTTTACAGATGAGTTTTGGATTTCTTTTTTGCTGACAAAAGCTACTTGTTCTGGCCATAATAGATAAGCATTGAGGCTAAGTTAACCAATTAATAGTAAGGTTATTAACTTGGTATAATGGCTCATCTTAAACTCTTAGTTGTATTTTAGTTTATTGAATAAAGTGCGCTAAGTCATGAATCGTCGTAATTTCAATATCAGCCAGCCCTTTATAGGCATAGGCTTGTGCTTGATTATTTAACCATACAGACTGACAGCCAGCATTGTTAGCACCTTGTACATCGCTATCAAGGCTATCACCTATGTGCAAAATATCGCTGTTTTTGATACGTAAATGTGTTGCGGCTTGATCAAATAATGTTGTGTGTGGTTTAGCTTTACCATGCAAGCCTGCTTGTAACACCAGTTCAAACTTATCTTTTAAATTAAATCGCTCAACCTCGACATTACCGTTAGTAATGGCAATCAATTTGTAGTGTTGACTTAGTTTATCAAGCAATATTAGTACGTCTTCACTCACCGTAATATTGCTCCGCTCATCAGCAAATGCTTGATACGCCTTATTTGCATGATGCTCTATTTCATCACCTTTAAAACCTAATTCAGACAACACTAAGCGCAAGGTATGCTTACGCCATTGTGTGACGTCATCAATCAGCTCTGGCTGCTGTAGTGCTGCGAGTTCACGGCATTGCTGCCAAAACTGTGGTCCTTGTTTTTTATAGCCTGGTAGCGCATTTAAATAATCAATTTGCGCCTGAACGGCTGCGGTTATGATAGGGCGGTTATCGTACAAGGTATCGTCTAAGTCAAAACTTAGCACAGAAAAAGGAGAAATTGCGCGATTAAATCGGATCATAGTTGCTGCTCTAATCGGTTCTTTTTTTAGCACGTGGGTGGGTGTTATCGTACACCTTAGCTAAGTGCTGAAAATCTAAATGAGTATAAACTTGGGTTGCAGATAAACTACTGTGGCCTAATAATTCTTGCACTGCTCGTAAATCCCCAGACGACTCTAAAATATGCGACGCAAATGAGTGGCGTAATTTATGTGGATGAACTTGCGAGCTAATACCTTGCTTAATCCCCCATTCTTGCATGCGCAAACGAACTTGGCGTACAGAAATACGATTTTTTTTGCTACTCAAAAATACTGCATGTTCATCTGAGCCCATAAATAGTGGGCGAACTGCTAGCCAATTGTTTAACGCCTCAAGTGCTTTAGAGCCAACCGGTATTAGGCGTTCTTTTGCGCCTTTGCCTCGCACTAATATTTCACCGCTACGAGTGTTTATATCTTGCATGTTAGCGCCAACTAACTCGCTAATGCGTAAACCTGATGAATACATCAGTTCCATCATCGCTTTATCACGCATGGCGAGTGGATCATCATCGGGTATTTCGAGTAAACGAGCCATTTGGTCAACATCAAGGTTTTTAGGTAAAGGTCGCGCAAATTTAGGGCCTTTTATACCCTGTGCTGGATTGTGGTAATGCGCTTGCTCAGTAATATTTTTTGCTTTTAAAAATTTATACAAACTACGTATACAGCTTAATTTTAAGCTGATTGTTCTGCCACTTAATTGTTTTGCCCGCAGTGCCATACTGTAACGACGAATATGCTCACTTTGTACCGCAAACCAATTGTCGCACAGTTTATTAAAATACAAGGCGGCAAAGCCTAATTGGCTGACATACTGATTAACCGTGTGCGCCGAATACTGGCGTTCAAATTTTAAGTAATCACTAAATAATGTAATGGGTGTACGCCAGCTATCGCTTAAGTCGCTTATATTTGGCGCGTTATCGCTCATGCCAGTTCCAGTAACCGTATTTGCAATGAGCGCACAAAATCTAATACAAATAAGTTATCTTGTGAGGGCTCAAAGTGGTTTTCATCGTGGCTGCCAAAAGCCAAAATTGCGTAGGGGTTACTCGGCTCACCAATTAAATAAAGTGCGGTCGATTTGGTATCATTGTTGAAGAGTAAGTCGCGTTCTTGCTGATTTACACGGCCTAAATAATGATTACTATCTGACAGTCTATGCTTTACTAACTCTTCAAAGGCATTATCGTATCTAACGAGTTTGCATTCATTAATAGTCGGGCTCATACAAATAATATTGCGTAAGTTACTGGCCAGTGTATTAAAGTCGTAATTACTCCACAGCTGTCGGTGACATTGGCTAAATAAACGATAAACCAGTTCATTCTGGGTCGCATTTTTGCTCATGCTGTCTATTTGATTTTTTAGCTGTGTATTGTGCTCGCGTAATTGGCGCTGCTGAATATGCACTAATGAAGTAGCACCCTGTACTTGCTGTTGTAACTCAAGTTGCGCTAACAGCTTAGGTTGCTCAATTAAAAAATCAGGATGCTGTTGTAAGTAATCTATTACTTGCTGTTTAGTTAATTCACTCATAGTGCAACTTGCCCATCAAATACATGTTCAGCGGGACCTGTCATACGCACTGGATGGCCCTCGCCACTCCAGCGCACTTGTAAGCTACCGCCGGGTAAATCAACTTGTACTGTACTGGTGAGCTTATTTTGGATAAAACCAATCACCATGGCAGCACACGCGCCGGTACCGCAAGCAAGTGTTTCGCTTACACCACGCTCCCATACTCTGAGTTTAATGTGCTCTTGAGAGATAACCTGCATAAAGCCAATGTTCGCGCGTTGTGGAAAACGCTCATGGTTTTCAAGCAACGGGCCTAGGGTATCCACTTGGGCTGTTTCTATATCGTCTACTTCCATTACGCAATGAGGGTTACCCATAGATACGGCACCACTAAAAACGGTATGCTCTTCTGCGCGAATAATATAAGTCAGCTCACGTTTGGTTGCTTTGAGTGGAATTTTATTTGGCTCAAAATTAGGGTGACCCATATTAACGGTTACTTGACCGTCTTTTTCAATATACAGGGTGAGATTACCAGACTTAGTCGACACGCTGATTTTATGTTTATTGGTTAAGCCTTTCATGCGTACAAAGCGGGCAAAGCAGCGCGCACCGTTACCACATTGTTCTACTTCGTGGCCGTCAGCGTTAAAAATACGATAGTGAAAATCGAGATCGGGTGAGTAAGGGGCTTCAACCATCAGTAGTTGATCAAACCCAATGCCGAAATGGCGATCGGCCAGCTTTTTGATTTGATCACGAGATAAAAAAACGTTTTGTGTAATGTTATCAATCACAACAAAGTCGTTACCTAAGCCGTGCATTTTGGAAAAATTAACTAACATAGCGCTCTAATTCGGTTTTGCTCTGTGCTAATCATGCCACAGAGCAGCTAGTTGGCAAAAACGTTTATGGTAAAACTTTCTCACCTTGGTATAAGCTTTCGATAGTTTCGCGTTCGCGAATAAGGTGATGTTGCTCACCATCGACCATTACTTCGGCAACTCGTGGACGTGAGTTATAATTTGAGCTCATTGTAAAACCATAGGCTCCAGCGCTTCGCTGTACTAACAAATCACCTTGTTTGAGTGCCAGTGGTCGGTCTTTACCTAAAAAGTCACCGGTTTCACACACCGGCCCAACCACGTCATAGTTGTGGGTAGGTGTTTCGTCATCACGCACTGATACAGGAATAATTTTTTGCCATGCTTGATACAGTGATGGGCGTAACATGTCGTTCATACCCGCATCTACAATCGCAAAATACTTGTCTTGATTTTGCTTAATAAACTCAACTTGTGTAACTAAAATACCCGCGTTTGCGGCAATGGCTCGCCCGGGCTCAAAAATCAGTTCTAGGTGACGGTAATTTGCAAGGCGCTGCGTTACTTGTGCTGCATATTCACTTGGGTGTGGAGGTTGTTCGTCGTCGTAGGTTACTCCAAGGCCTCCACCTATATCTAAATGGCTTAGCTCAATACCTGCATTTTTTAATTCATCAATTAATGCCAGTAGTTTATCAAGCGCCTCTAAAAACGGTTTGGTTTGTGTAAGCTGTGAGCCAATATGGCAATCTACGCCAACAATCGTTAAGCCAGGTAATGATGCCGCATGTTGATACACACTTAATGCAGACTCGATTCCAATACCAAACTTATTTTCTTTAAGTCCAGTAGAAATATACGGATGTGTTTTGGCATCAATATCGGGATTAACACGAATAGAAATTGGCGCGTCTAAATTGAGCTCGCAGGCCACTTCAGAAATACGCTCAAGCTCTGAAATTGACTCAACGTTAAAGCATTTAATACCTAATTCTAACGCATAAGCAATTTCGTCAGCCGTTTTAGCAACCCCAGAAAATACCACATTATTTGCAGCGCCTCCGGCTTTTATCACCCGTGCTAATTCGCCTTTTGAGACAATATCAAAACCCGCACCAAGTCGTGCCAATATGTTTAACACCGCAATATTTGAATTTGCTTTAACGGCATAACACACTAGGCTTTTGTGATCTTGAGTCGCATTAGCAAACGCTAAATAATGGCGTTCAAACGTGGCTCTTGAATACACATAACACGGCGTACCATAGTGCTGTGCAATGGTTGCTACGCTGACATCTTCAGCAAATAGTTGGTTGTTTTTATAATTAAAAAAATCCATTTACTGCTCCTGTTGTTGTTCGGCGGGTGTTTGTTTGTTAGGAATGTCAGTTGGCTGGTTTTGTTCAGCAGGCTGTTCGGGTAAGTACAGCGGGCCGCTTTGGCCACAGCCAGCTAATGCACACAACAATACGGTGCTGATTAATAGTTGTTTTAATTGTAAGGTATATGTCGCTTTCATTAGATTAATACGGTTGCTGGCTTTATAATCGCAGAGTAACAGAATATCTAAAAAATGCAGCTATTCGCGGATGATTTTATTCCTGTTACACTAGCTCTATAAACATGCACCCATTATTTAGGCGCCTCGCCTGCAAAGGAAATTAACGATGACTGATCACGAATATCACCAGTTAGCAGAAGCTCTTATGTTCACTATTGAAGAACAAGTTGATGATTGTGAAGCAGATTTAGATTATGAATCGGCTCAAGGTATTTTAGAAATTATTTTTCCAGATCGCAGTAAGATTGTGATTAATAAGCAAGCACCTTTGCACCAAGTATGGGTAGCAACAAAATTTAATGGCCATCATTTTGAAATGCGTGATGGTCAATGGATTGATAACCGCTCGGGTGCAGAGTTTTGGAGCTTCATTAACGAAGCGTCTACACGCCAAGCGGGTCAAGAAATTCAATGGCAATCAACACTATGAGTTTAGGGTTTGTAGAATACCCAGCGCAAAGCACCCATAAAGCCACGGTTATCTGGCTGCATGGCTTAGGTGATTCAGGTGATGGTTTTGCACCTGTTGCCCCGCAGCTCGACTTACCTACTGAGTTAGGGGTGCGTTTTGTTTTTCCTCATGCGCCTATGCAGGCTGTCACTATTAACGGTGGTATGCAAATGCGCTCATGGTACGACATTAAATCTATGGATTTAGATAAACGTGCTGATGAGCAAGGGGTTAGAGAATCAGCAGCCAAAGTTGAGCAACTCATTACACAAGAAATTGCTAACGGCATACCTGCGAGTAAAATTATTTTAGCGGGCTTTTCGCAAGGTGGCGTTGTATCGCTGCATTTAGCACCGCGTTTAGAACAAAAGCTGGCTGGTGTAATGGCGCTGTCAACCTACATGTGTGTGCCACATAAATTGGCAGATGAAGCAAAACAAACACAGTTAAATATATTTATGGCTCATGGTAGCCAAGATGACGTTGTACCGCATAGCGCGGGTAGAAGTGCGTTCGAAGTATTATCAACGCATAACATGGATGTAAGTTGGCAAGAATACCCAATGGGGCATCAGGTTTGTACACAAGAGTTACAAGCTGTGCGCCAATGGTTAATTTCTCGCTTAAGTTAGTTTAGGAGCCGCTGAGGGTCAAAATGAGTCAAAAAATAGTAATAACAGCAAATGTAAAACGTGAACCATCTACTAGCAAACCCAACGTGAGCTATGAGTGGCATTGGCGTCGGATTGTGAGTATTTCTATGTTGGTGATTATGATCTCTGCAGCGGTTATTTACGGCCTGTCTAGCGCCGTGAATGCTGATCAAGGGACGCCGCATCCTAATGAGCAGCTTGATTTTACTGAGCAACAAACAGCAATTGTGTCGCTAAACGATGATATTGCAGCATCAGTAGAGAGTGAAAAAGCCACAGATGCCGATGAGGAGCCGGTGAGCAGTGTCAAGATTGCAGACCCTAAAACCTTTTCCTCAGTTGAGCAAAAACCAGCTTCTATTACTGAACAGGTACCATCGGAGCCTGAAGTTCAACAAAGTATTATTAAGCAAGAAGTAGAGCCAACGATCACTGCTGAGCCTGAAGAAGCAACCATTGCAGCAATAGCCACTCAAGACCCTGAAGTTGAGACTGTTAGTGCAAAGCCAGTTGAGCAAAAGAAATTTGCTGCATCCGCACACATTGCTAGTGTAGCTGTGGGAGCCAAAATAGATACAGCCACAATTAGCCGTGCAGTTCTGACTCGCAGTGTCAGTAACCGTGAGCCAACCAATGTATTTGCCGCCGATGTGCGTTTGAATCAATTTGAAGAGTCGCTGTCATTTTTTAGTGAGCTTAAAAACTTACAGGGACAGCAGGTAAAACATGTGTGGTTATTTGAAGGTGAAATAATGGCTGAAGTGGCACTTAAGGTTACTTCTCCGCGTTACAGAACGTACTCAACTAAAAATATTATGGATACTCAATTAGGGCATTGGCGCGTTGATGTAGTTGATGAAAACGGGCTGCTCATCGCTCAAAAAGAATTTAGAGTTTTAGCAAATTAAATAGCCTTAGATTGAATAAGTTTTCATTCTAAAAGCTAGTAATTATTAATGGATATTTTATGACTGAAAAAACAAAGTTAGTTCGCATTGCCACTCGTAAAAGTGCATTGGCACTCTGGCAGGCTGAATTTGTAAAAGCGCAGCTAGAGCACTTTCATGATGACGTGCGTGTAGAGCTCGTGCCAATGTCGACTCAAGGTGACATTATTTTAGATACACCACTAGCTAAAATTGGCGGCAAAGGTTTATTTGTAAAAGAGTTAGAGCAAGCCATGTTAGATGGCCGTGCAGATATTGCAGTGCATTCAATGAAAGATGTGCCGGTAGAATTTCCGGATGATTTAGAGTTACACACTATTTGTGAGCGTGAAGATCCGCGTGATGCGTTTGTATCAAATAACTTTGCCAATATTGATGCGCTACCACAAGGCGCTATTGTGGGGACTTCAAGTTTACGTCGCCAGTGTCAAATTAGAGCGATGCGTCCGGATTTAGAAATTCGCGACTTACGTGGCAATGTAAATACACGTTTAGCTAAGCTTGATAGCGGCCAATACGATGCCATTATACTCGCAGCTGCAGGACTAATTCGTTTAGAGATGGGCGAGCGTATTCGTGACTTTATTGAACCAGAAGTCTCGTTACCTGCTAATGGCCAAGGCGCTGTAGGCATTGAGTGTCGTATAGACGATAGCGTGACAAAAGCATTATTGGCTCCACTTGAGCATAACGAAACACGTATTCGTGTTAACGCTGAGCGCGCAATGAACCGCCATTTAGAAGGGGGTTGCCAAGTGCCAATTGGTGCTTATGCACTGGTTGATGGTAACCAAGTACATTTACGTGGTTTGGTCGGTGCGATTGATGGCAGTGAAATTTTACGCGATGAAATTAGCGGTCACGTTGATGATGCTGAAAAGCTAGGTATAGAGCTGGCTAAAAAACTATTAGCACAAGGCGCAGATAAAATTCTGGCTGACGTATATCGAGACGCATAATGAAACATATCTTGATAACTCGGCCCGAAGGAAAAGGCGCAGCCCTTGCACAGCAACTTGAGCAAGCGGGTTATCAAGCGTCTTTATATCCTGTTTTAAAAATAACCTACTTAACGCCAACAAATGTTGAATTAAGCCCGCTGGTAAACGCCGACAAAATTATTTTTGTTTCACAGGATGCGGTGCATGCATTAAATGCACTTAAGCCTGCTATTAATACCAAAGCACAGTTTTATGGGGTAGGCCAACAAACAGCCGATACCATTTATGAAGTATTTGGTGTGCGCGCGGCTTTGCCAAAACAACATGACTCTGAAGGGTTACTCGCACTTAAGTCTTTGGCTGATGTTGACGGCAGTAATATTGTGTTAGTAAAAGGGATTGGCGGGCGACCTGAAATAGCAAAAACCTTGAAGCAACGAGGTGCTCATTTAAATAATTGTGTGGTGTATCAACGTAAACCAGTAGAGCCTAGCTCAGCTAACTGGATAGACCACTGGCAAAGCCAGAATGTACACGGTATAGTCATTACAAGTAATGCTGCAGTTGACGCCATATTTAATACTATTTCAGCGGCGCAACTAACATGGTTACAACAGTGCGAGTTTTATGTTGCCAGTGAGCGGATTGGTGCTTATTTACAACAACAAAAAATAAATTCGACCCATATACACACTGCGGCAGGAGCTAGCGACCAGGCTATGTTTACCTGCATTAATCAGCAAGGTAGCAAAATGAGTGAACAGTCAGCGACGTCAAAAGTAGAAAAAGAAGCGAAGCCAACAGCAAAGAACACCTCAAATACGACTAAAAGTGAGTCTACAAAAGTGAATAACCAAACGCAAAATATTCCTCAAAAAGTAAGTAAAGTAGGTAGCGTTGCGTTAGTGATTTCCTTGCTTGTTGCCAGTGGTGTGGGTTATGAATTTTATCAAAAGCTTAATGCCGGTAAAGTGCAAAATTTAGCGGTTAATGCATTAACAGAGCAAAATAAGATATTGCAGCAAGAGCTGCAAACGCTTAAGTCTGAGCAACTCAGTTTGCAACAAGCGTTGCTTAATAGCGAAGAGCAAATCGCTATGGCACTCAATGAGAACTCTGTAAAAAATCAACAAGTATTAAAAGCCGCACTGCAAAAGGTACAACAAAGTGGTAATACATTAAATCCACAAGAGGTCACCAGCTTGCAACGCATGGCTGAATTTAAACTGTGGGCAGAACAAGATTACCTAGGCACAAGTGCCGTGCTTAAACGTTTAGACTCATTATTAAGCGATCATCCAGGTACGCTTGAGTTACGCCAAGCAATTACACAAGACATACAAACACTCGACAATATTAAACCCGTTGCGACAGAAGCGATTTATTTACAATTAAACAGCGTAATAAAGCGTATTGATGACTTGGTATTTAATGCGGTTAATTTGCCTGAAGAGGCGAGTATAAGTGATGAGAATGCACTCTCTGAAGATGTTAGTGATTGGCAACAAAACATTCGTAATAGTTGGAATAAAATAGTCGATAGCTTTATTACTATTCGCCATCATGAAGGCGTATTAATTGAGCCACTATTAACTGACCGAGAGCGTCATTTAATTACCCAGCGCATCAAGCTTAATATTACTCAGGCGCAAGACGCATTAATGGGTAAACAAGCTAGTATTTATTTTAACGCTTTGAATGATACAAAACGTTTGGTTAATGAATACTTTAAACAAGATGACGATGCAACAAAAGTGGTAATACAGACGTTAGCCAATCTTGAAAAAGAATCGCTTAACTTTAACCCTCAAGTAACACTGCAAAGCACTCAAAAAGTGAAGGAGTGGGCACAATGATAGGGCTGATTATTTTTATTGTCGCTATTGTGTTGGTGCTAGCGATTACTCCCTTTGTGTTAGATGAAAAAGGCTATGTGCTGATTTCATTTAACAATACCACCATAGAGGGGACGATTGTTTCATTTTGTATAATGGCAGCACTGAGTACGGCAGCTTTGTATTTAACTTACAAGCTAGTGCGTTATTGTTTATCTATATACAGAAACACTAAGCATGGTTTTTTTGCGCGAAGCCAAGAGCGTAAACATGCGGCTATAGAGCAAGCATTATGGAGTCTCATTAATGATGATTACGAACAAGTAGAAAGTGCGCTATCAAGTAATAGTGTGCCTGCTAAATTTACCGATATACGTTTAGCGTTATTAGCAAAAACCGCACTGGCAAATAACCAGCCTGATAAAGCGCTTGAACGTTTGTTTGAAATCAGCCCGGAGCAACAACTTAAAGTGGCTAAGTTATGGTTAGCTAGTGGCGACAGCAGTGTAATTGAACCGCAAATACGGGTGGCAGCAGAATCTAAAAAAGCCACGGTACTTGATTTGAAGTTGTACACCGAAGTTTTAGTGCAGCAACAGCATTTTAAATTACTTGAAGATTTTTTACCGCGTTTATTGCGCAAAAACGCCTTGAATGATACCCAGTGGCAGCAAGTGTTTTTAGCTTATTTTGCTGCACAAGCAAATGATGAGTTAACCGCTAAATATCAACATTTAGGTAAAAAGTTGCAGGCGCATGCGCATACGGCTTATTTAACTCAAATGGCTAAAGTAGGGCAATTAGCAAGCATCGAAAATGAGCTAGTTAAATTACTCAAGCAAAAACAGCATGAACAACTGGCTCACATTTTAAGTGAAGCTGCACCAAGTAATGCTTATAAGTTGCAATCAAGCATTCAAGAGCGACTGAAAAAAGATGAGCATAATAATGCGTTACTATTAGCGTTAGCGTGTTTAGCTAATGCGCAAGGTGATTATGACTTAGCCGCACGTGTTTTTGACAAAGCACTCAATAGCGAAAATAAAGCACAGTACCGACAACAAGCGATATTAAGTTATAAACACAGTGCACAATTAGATAAGGCACTTGTACTCTACCAATAATCAATTATAGTTATAAATCAATAATAAAAGCGCAGGAGCGACGGTTGTGAAAAATGTATTTACATTATCTTTTAGCCTCGCATGCGCTTATTTCTTTAGCGGTTACCTGAGTAATTTTTTATTCGCCGTTAATGGTTATGCGGTTGCCTCTTGGCCTCCAGCCGGTATTGCGCTGGCAAGCTTTTTACTATGGAGGCGCCGTGCTTATGCGGGGATTTTTGCAGGCGCAGCGTTTGTTAATTTAATTCACTTAGACAATGCTGCTGATATTTTAAATTGGCAAGTCTTATTGCAAGCTATTACCGTCAGCTGTGCTGTTTTTTTTCAGGCGTGGCTAGGTGCATTCCTCATTATCAGAGTCATTAAAGTCCCCCTTAATTTATCTTCTCTTAGACTTAGTATTCAAAGCTTGGTGATTGGTGGGCCACTATGTTGTGTAATAGCGGCAGGTGTTGGAACCAGCCTACTTTTTTTCAATAATATAATTAGCCCACCTGCTGCGCTTAGTACCTTTATTACCTGGTGGATAGGTGACTCAATTGGCGTACTTGTTTTTACTCCATTGGTATTGGCCATATTTAACTATTCGCAGTTACGTCATCGGCTACAGGTTATTTTGCCTGCGTTACTTATTTACGCCATTATTAGCGTTAGCTTTTATGGCGCAGCCAGTGTAAAAAAACAAAAAGACATTCAAAAGCAAGAAGATAAAGTGTTGATGGCACAAAGTGCCATTAATCAAAAGTTAGATGAAGTGGCTGCTCATCTATCTTTGTTAGGTGCATTTTTAGCAAGTAGTGATCAGGTTATTCTCGATGAGTTTAATCATTTTACCTCTAAGCAGTTGAGCTACAATGAAGAAATTTTAGCGTTAAATTGGGTGCCAATGATCACAGCTAATTCTATTAACGAACCTGCCCAATGGGACAAAAGTGTCGTTATAAAGCAAAGGATGGCGAATGGTCAATGGCAACCCGCGCTCTTTAGCAATACTTATTACCCCATAAAATATATTTACCCCATAAAGAATATGCAAGATCTGCTGGGCTTTGATTTGAACTCTGATTTACATGTTCGTGATGCACTCAATAAAGCAAAAACTCTTAATGAGCTGGTATTGAGTGAGCCATTTAAGCTAGCCCCTGCAGACGAGGAATTAAGCGTGCTTTTTATTTCTCCTGTCTTTGGTGCTCCTGATATTGAAGGTGACTTTAAAGGGTTTGTAATTGCCTTGGTGAGTTTAGCTAAGTTGTCTGAGGCACTTTCGTTTGATAGCGGTAATGAAGTTGCGATTGGTTTTACTGATATCAATAAAGCAGATAATAAACAGGCTCTTTATAGCGTTGAGCATGACTCAATGACGTTGCTAAAAGATTATCAGTTGTTAATTGGCCATAGGTTGTGGCAAGTAGAAATATACCAACCTAAAACGCAATCAACCTGGCTAATTTATTGGCTAGCACAGATAGTAGGTATGCTATTTGTTTGGCTATTGATTATGTTTTTAATTTCAGTGGTCGCCACCAATGTTCGTATACGCGAACAAGTTGCAAAGCAAACACTAACTTTGCGTCAGGAAAAGCAGAAAGCGGATGAAGCCAGTGAGATAAAAAGTCAGTTTTTAGCTAATATGAGCCACGAAATTCGTACCCCAATTAACGGTATTAAAGGCATGCATTACTTAGCACTGCAACAGCAGGACTGGTCATTAGCAAAAACTTACATAGAGCAAGCTGACGGTGCGGTCAGTGTCTTATTGAGAGTGCTAAATGATGTGCTCGATTTTTCAAAAATGGAAGCGGGCAAGCTTGAGTTAGTACAAGAGTCTGTAGAGTTAAAGTTATTGGCAAAAGAAGTTATGAGTTTAATGCATTTTGAAGTTAGTAATAAGCCCTTGTCACTACAAGTTGAGGTTGATAATGATGCTCCTTTAGTTGTTAATACCGATCCTATTCGTTTAAAGCAGGTGCTGCTGAACTTATTAAATAATGCCGTTAAGTTTACTGCTAAGGGTAGTATCACATTAAAGATTTGGCAGTCAGCAAAAATGACTTATTTTAGTGTCAATGATACGGGGATTGGAATTAGTGAGGAGGCACAAAAACAGCTATTTAACCCATTCTCTCAGGCTGATAGTTCAACCTCACGCCAGTTTGGTGGCACAGGGCTTGGTTTAAGTATTTGTAAAAAATTAGTAGAGCTGATGGGAGGATCAATTGATTTAAAAAGTAGTGAGGGTCACGGCTCTACTTTTACCTTTAGTTTACCGCTCCATTCTCCGCTACCTAAAGCACAATATTATTCAGGTAAGTTAGATAAAATAGATATAAGCAACCTATCACTGGCGAAGTATCGCTTACTACTCGTTGAAGACAACCCATTAAATCAACATGTGGCCACCGCTATTTTAGAAACCAAGCAGGGTGTTGTAGATATTGCTAATAACGGACTTGAAGCGATTAAAATGCTAAGCGATAAAAGATACGACTTAGTATTAATGGATATTCAAATGCCACAAATGGATGGCTTAAAAGCAACAAAAGTGATTCGTAATGAGTTAGGCTTTTTAGATTTACCTATTATTGGCCTATCTGCTAATGCGCACGAAGAAGATGCTAAAAAAGCGATTAACGTCGGAATGGATAACTATATAACTAAACCTATTGATGCAGATGCACTGTTTAAAATGATTTGGTTTTATTTATCACGTTAACTCTTTTTATATAAAAAGCAGACATAAGACCTCCAAGCGCTATTTTAAGTATTCTACACTTGAAATATTACTGTACCTGCGTATCATTCGCGCAATTTTAATTCAACCGAGTAGCTATTATGATCAATAGAAAAATACCTTTGCTAGATATTCACCGTCATTTAGATGGTAATGTACGCGCGCAAACCATACTAGAACTTGGTCGTCAGTTTAATATCGCTTTACCAGCGGACAATGTTGAAGCACTTATTCCCCATGTTCAGGTTATTGATCCTGAGCCAAACTTAATGGCATTTTTACAAAAGCTTGACTGGGGAGTGACGGTACTAGGTGATTACGATGCCTGTAGACGTATTGCGATAGAAAACATTGAAGATGCACAAGCGCAGGGTCTTGATTACGTAGAGCTGCGTTTTAGTCCTTATTATATGGCTCAAAGCCAAGGGTTACACCCTCAAGGGGTTGTTGAAGCAGTGGTTGATGGTATCCGTAGTGCAACAAAAGATACTGATATAAAAGCAAACTTAATTGGTATTTTGTCTCGTACATACGGAGTTAAAACCTGTCAGCACGAGTTGGACGCGTTACTTGCCTTTAAAAATGATTTGGTTGCAGTGGATTTGGCTGGTGATGAGATTGGTTATCCTGGCGAGTTGTTTGTTGATCATTTTAAGCAAGTACGTGATGCGTATTTGGCTGTTACCGTGCATGCTGGTGAAGCGTTAGGTGCGCCAAGTATTTGGCAAGCATTAAACGAGCTTGGCGCAAGCAGAATAGGCCATGGTGTTAAAGCGATTGAAGATCCAAAACTAATGGATTATTTACGCGATAACCGCATTGGTATTGAATCGTGCTTAACCAGTAACATTCAAACCAGTACAGTGAATGATTTAACCAAACACCCACTTAAACAGTTTTTAGATCATGGTATTTTAGCCTGTCTTAACACGGATGACCCGGCTGTTGAAGGCATTGAAATTGAATACGAATATGCAGTGGCAGCACCAAAAGCAGGTTTGTCACAAGCTGATATGGAAAAAGCGCAAGCGAATGCGCTGGAAATTGCCTATTTAAGTGACGCTGATAAAAATGCACTTAAAGCTAAAGTCGCGCAGCGTTAAATTGTCTATATAATTAAAAATGCCACTGTTTACAGTGGCATTTTTTTATATGTGCGCATTACAACTAACGTAATTATTATAAAGTGCTTTTAATATATCGGCACGGCTGATCATACCTACCACTACACCGCCATCGATCACGGGGTAATTTTTAGGTTTACCAGGCTTCATTTGTTCTGCTAATTCCATAATATTGGTATCGCCGTGCACGGTTACCACATCTGTTTGCATCAACTGCGATACTTTCACCATACCATCACAAAAATAACTACTTTGCATTAAGGGTTTGAGTAATTCTTGCTCTGAGATAAAGCCAACGAGCACCTTATTATCATCAAATACCGGCGCGCCTAGTAGTTTAAATTTTTCTAGCTCTGCTATGGCAGTGGTCATTTCTGTATTAGGGGTGATATGAGGCAACTTATGTTGCATAAAATCTTTTACTTTTGTATTTAACATTTAGGTTTCTCCCGCTTAATGTTCTGTACAAAGTATGGTTTATAGATTGGATTTTAGGAAATTGTTTATGTTGATGAGCTTAATAGGTAATAACAATCACAGTGCTAGCAATTAAAACAATTAAAACAATTAAGGCACCCTAAGGTGCCTTAAACTGGTGTTACTTTATGAACGCGAATGCATCTGCGTACATGTTTTCACGAGTGGCGCCATGATTTATAAAATCATCACGTACTATGCCAATCATGTCAAAACGACCTGCCATGTAAATATCGTAAGGTTCTAACGAGATGATATCGTTCATCACCGCTTTATGAACATAACCAGTGTGGCCAGTCCAGCTGTCGGTAGGATGCTCTACGACAGGAATAAATTTAAAGTTTTCACGGCTATCTGCCCATGCTTGCATTTCGGTATGTGCATACAGCGCCGACTCTTCTTTTACGCCCCAGTAAAATAGCACCGGGCGCTCACAGTTGATTTCAGCTAAATGCTCGGCCATTGACTTTGCGTAAGAAAAACCAGTACCGCCGGCGAGTAAAATAATTGGACGCTCGCACTGCAAACGCAGCTGAGAAATACCTAAACCTGCTTCAATAGTTACGGTTTGGTTCTCGTTGTGGGCACTGCGAAGGTGTTCTAATGATTGCATCGCGTAAGAGTCTGCGTTTGATGCGCCAATGTGTAATTCTAATGCATCAGTTTGTGAGGGGCGACTCGCGATTGAAAACGCACGTTTATCTTTTTCACCTAAAACCAACTGTAAATATTGACCAGCTTCAAATGCTACAGGCTGTTGCGGCTTTAAAATAACTTTATGAACAAATTCTGTTAGTGGGCTGATAGAAACAACTTCAGCGAGTAATGTTTGCATGTTTTACCTTAAATTAGCGGATACGCACTTTATTTGAGCAATAATAGCATATCCGCAGGGTGAGTTTATAGCCTAGAGGCCCTAGACCAAAGTCGTTAAAGAATATCTAAGCTATCCCAAAGCTCATCAACTCGATCCTTAGTGGCTTGATCCATTACAATAGGTTCGCCCCATTCTCGAGTTGTTTCACCAGGCCATTTATTTGTTGCATCCATACCCATTTTTGAACCTAGGCCAGATACGGGCGATGCAAAATCTAAATAATCAATTGGTGTGTTTTCAATTAACGTCGTGTCGCGCGCAGGGTCCATACGAGTAGTGATAGCCCAAATTACATCGTTCCAATCTCTAGCGTTAATATCATCATCACAGACAATAACAAACTTAGTGTACATAAATTGTCGTAGGAATGACCAAACCCCCATCATTACGCGCTTGGCGTGACCTGGATATTGTTTTTTCATTGTTACCACGGCCATACGGTACGAACAACCTTCTGGCGGTAAATAAAAATCGACAATTTCTGGAAATTGCTTTTGTAAGATTGGTACGAATACTTCGTTTAATGCCACCCCTAAAATAGCCGGCTCATCCGGTGGACGGCCAGTAAAAGTACTATGATAAATAGGGTCTTTACGATGTGTAATATGAGTGACCGTCATAACTGGGAAGTCGTCGACTTCGTTGTAGTAGCCTGTGTGGTCGCCATATGGACCTTCCGGCGCCATCTCTCCAGGCATAATATGCCCTTCAAGTACGATTTCTGCACTGGCTGGTACTTGTAAATCATTCGAGATTGACTTAACTACTTCAGTTTTACTACCACGTAGTAAACCGGCAAAGGCATATTCGCTTAACGTATCTGGAACGGGGGTAACAGCGCCTAAAATAGTCGCAGGATCTGCACCTAATGCCACCGAAACAGGGTAGGGCTGACCAGGATGTTCTTTACACCACTCTTGAAAATCAAGCGCGCCACCGCGATGAGATAACCAACGCATAATGATTTTATTTTTACCCAATAGCTGTTGACGGTAAATCCCTAAATTTTGGCGCTTTTTGTGAGGCCCTTTGGTAACGGTTAAACCCCAAGTAATCAAAGGTGCAGCATCGCCAGGCCAGCAGTGCTGAATAGGAAGCTTAGTTAAGTCAACGTCGTCACCTTGTAAAATAACTTGTTGGCAGGGGGCTTTTTTAACTTCTTTAGCCGGCATATTAAGTACTTGCTTGAATACCGGAATTTGTCCGAGCGCTTCTTTAATGCCTTTTGGCGGCTCAGGTTCTTTTAGAAATGCGAGTAATTTTCCTACTTCACGTAATTCACTCACATCTTCTTGGCCCATACCCATAGCTACACGCTTAGGGGTACCAAACAAGTTAGCTAAAACGGGAATGTCGTACCCTTTAGGGTTTTCAAATAATAAAGCAGGGCCTTCGGCACGCAGTGTGCGGTCAGCAATTTCGGTCATCTCAAGATACGGGTCGATTTCTTGTCTGATGCGTTTTAACTCGCCTCGCTTCTCAAGTAAATCGATAAAATCGCGCAGATCTTTGTATTTCATTGTGGGCCGTTACTTAGCAAAAAGTTAAAAGTATTATACCCAGTTCATACAAGCCAAGTCATTAGCTGCGCTTAAAACTTAAAGCGCTCTACTGCACCTTTTAATGAGTGTGCAAGTTGGTTAACGTCTTCACTTTCGCTTGCTAGGGTCGTTGCATTGTTGGCATTTAAGGTGGCCTGCTCGGTTACCTTAGCCATTATTTGTTGAATATCGGTGCTGTTTGCCAGTTGTTCATGTGAGGCACTTGCAATCTCTTTACTCATAGCATTAACCGATACCAGCGTGCTCTTAATACGCTCAACAGCATTATTTAGTTCAGTACTGTTTTCAACGCAATGCTTAGCCTGTTGTTGCCCATCATTTATTTCAGTTTGAGTGGTTTGAGTATGCTGCTGTAGAGTGTTAATCATGGTGGTAATTTCGCTTGTAGAGCTTTGTGTGCGAGCTGCAAGCGAGCGTACTTCATCTGCTACTACGGCAAATCCGCGGCCATGCTCACCAGCACGTGCAGCTTCAATTGCGGCATTAAGTGCCAGTAAATTAGTTTGCTCTGCAATACTGCTAATGGTATCAACAATGGCACCAATTAGTTGCGTATACTGGGCTAGTTCTTCTGTACTGCTTACTGCTTTATCTAAGCGATTTAAAAGTGCTTCAATGCTTTGGCTATTATTATTTGCAATGTCGTTAACGTCATTGGCAAATTGCGAGGCATTAGTAATTTCATTAGAGGTGCTTTGCGCTTGTTCGTATACGGCTTGAGAACTTTGCAACATTTGCTGTGCTAATGAGGTTGCTTGTGCACTACGTTCTAGCTGTTGCTTAGCAACAATAGTCATTTGCTGGCCTTTTTCGCTGGTTTGAATAGCTGAATTATCTAGTTCGTAAGCATCGTTACTAATGGCTTTTATTAAGTGAGTTAAATCATCACAAAGCTTATTAGTGTTATGCATCAGAGTACCAAATTCATCTTTACTGCGGGGATTGCTACGCTTAGAAAAGTCACCTGAGGCTATGTGAGCAAGTTCTTTGTTTACCTTTTTAAGCGGTTTTAGCATGGCGTTAGTAGTAAAAACTGAAATAATAATCAGCAAAGCAATTAAAACAAACGCAATAATAATCACTAAACTAGAGCCGGTATTAATCGCTGACTTAGCGCTCTCTTGTAGGGAGTTAAAGCGTATGTCAGCCAGTTTATTAAGCTCAATCAGTTGACTTTCAATACTAATAAATGCCTGTTGAAAGCTTTCAAACCGCTGATCAACTTTATCTTTATTATTGAGCACAGCATTTTGCAATGCATACAGCCCATCAGGATTATTTAATAAGCTGCTTAAATCGTTAAACGCTGTAATTAGCTCATTAGCGTTGAGTTTATTAGCAATTGGGGCGGCTTGTTGCTCTAAGTAGCTAAGATTAGATTTAATATTATCGAGTAAAAAAGAGGTATCTTGCTGATGATCGTTTATATTTTCTGAAGTTGTTATTTGCCCAATCCCTTTGACATTATTATTTAAAGTAAATAATAAATCATCAACACGAGTCGCAGTGCCAAATACTGCATTCAAAAGTGATTGCTGGTTGCTTTCAACGTTTATGAGCTCTATATCAAGCAAGCGGTTACTGAGTTCACGAAGCTGTTCATTAAACGTAATTGTTAGTGCTGCGGCTGAGCTTTGCGCCTTAAATCGTTGCTCTTTTGCTGCAAGCATTTGGTTGCTTATTGTATTTAGCTGGGCGAAGTCTTTGTTAATAGCTGTAAGAAGTGTTTGCATACCTTGCTGCTGGGCAACTTGTGCTTTTAGTGTTTCTAATTTACTAAAAAACTGCGTTTGTTCAGCGTGTGCCTGCTTTTTATTTTCCAGCAGTAAATTAAGTTTAGTTTGGCTATAAGCAATGGCATTAAATTTAGTGATAGAAAGGAGTGATAAACGAAGGTCTTTACTGGCTTGTTGTACAGGCACTGCCAACGCTTCTATACGTGTGTTAGTGATACTAATTTGATTTAGCGACCAGTAAAAAAATATGCAGCTAGTAAGCATTAACAAGCCAATGGCTGAAAAGGCTAAAATTATTTTATGTTTTATAGCGAGAGATTGCATAACTTTATCAACAATATTAAGACTTTTGTTAGTGTAGCAAGTTTTTTAATTTGATGTTAGTTATTGGTTAATTGCTGCTGCATTGGTATTTTTTGCCGTTAATTATTAGCATTGCTTGCTCTCCTTTACTCCAAAATAACACCTCTTGATTAATGTATTTACTGCCTGAAGCACTCACCTCATGATTCAATATGTAATCATGATCATAAAAGCTCAGCTTTGCTTGCTTGTTGCTAATAATATCAAGTTTTGCAGGTGCGTTATCGCAAACATAGTTATTTGTAACTGGCTGCTTATTGCATGCAGTCAAAGCTATTAGAGCAATAATAACGATAGCGTGTTTCATTGGCTGTGCCTTATTGAGTCCCTTGTTTAATTAAGAGCTTAACAAAGCTAAATTAACCGTTGGTGAAAATATAGCTTTACGTTATGTTTAAGATCTTATTTTTAGTTAGGAAATTTCATGGCTGGCAGCAACCTTTTAACATTACTGGATGATATAACGACTTTGCTGGATGATATTGCGACCATGAGTAAAGTTGCGACAAAGAAAACAGCCGGAGTACTTGGTGATGATTTGGCACTTAATGCTCAGCAAGTTACTGGGGTTACTGCTGATAGGGAGCTGCCCGTTGTATGGGCAGTGGCAAAGGGGTCGTTTTTAAATAAAGCCATATTAGTCCCTGCTGCGTTATTAATTAGTGTGTGGTTGCCTTGGCTAATTACCCCACTTTTAATGATAGGTGGCTTATTTTTATGTTTTGAAGGCGCAGAAAAAATATTTTTACCTCATCATGCAGAAGCAACAGAAGGTGCTGAAAATTTAGACCTGGCAGAGTATGAAAAACAAAAAGTTAAAGGCGCCATTCGTACTGATTTTATTCTTTCCGCTGAAATTATTGTTATTACATTAGGCACGGTCGCAGGGGCGACATTAATCAATCAGGCGCTGGTATTGAGTGTGATTGCCATCATTATGACGATTGGTGTTTATGGACTGGTAGCAGGGATTGTAAAGCTTGATGATGCAGGTTTATATTTACTTAATCAATCCAAACTCTCCGCAAGTAAGTTTAAAGAATTACTCGGTAAAGCCTTATTAGCTGCAGCCCCACGGTTAATGCAGTTTTTAGCCTTTGCGGGCACGGTGGCGATGTTTTTAGTGGGTGGTGGAATTTTAGTACACGCAATTGAGCTTTTGCATCATACCCAAGTGGATGTAACTCATTATGCGCAGTCGGTTGCTGGTAGCACAGGAGAAATACTAGCCCCTTTAGTATTTGACGGACTGTTAGGAATAGGTGCTGGTTTGGTTATTGTGATTGCGCATGTCGCTTATACTAAGTTATTTAAAGCAAATAAGTAGCGCGGTGGTAACGCTACTTTATTTTATTCGCACTGAGTTGTTTTGCATAGTTGCTCAAGTTCGTATATAGCTTTGCTATTGCCTTGAGCAATGGCTTTTTTATACCAATAAATCGCCTGCTGAATGTTCTTTTTTGTACCTTGTCCATCACGATACATCTGAGCAAGATTTAGTTGACCCCATTGTGAGCCTGAGTTTGCTGCTAGGTTAAAGCTTTCAAGCGCTTCGTTATATTGCTTATCTTTATAGTAAATAATCCCTTGCTGATTATTTTCATCAAGTTTTAAGCCTTTATAAAGAGGTTTAGGTTTAGGTGGAAACATCACAAACCCGCCATAAAGTGAATATGCTTGTGGGCGTAGCACGTCAAATATAATGTCATCTTCGTATAAACGTTTTATCTCATTACGAGGCAGGGTAATAGTTTGAGAAGAAAAGTAATCTCTTTGTACCAATAAACTTGCACGCATCGCTGTGGTAATGGCACTAGTGCGCTTATAGCTGTAATTACTCACCTGAAACGTTATAAATTGTTCATCAAAGCTGAGTACTTGCGCAACTTTTAAATTAGTGAGTGTCCATGGTTCGTGAGTGAATTTATCGGCTTTGACTAAATAGGTATCATAAGCTTTTGGGGAGGTTAAATAGCTTTGTTTTAGTGCTTCAGTGTTGAGGTGCTTTTGATAAAAAAATAACGCCCCCCATAGTAATAAAATTAATCCAATACAGTATTTTGGTAGGCTAAGCTTCTCAAACAGAGGTAACGTCTTAATATTGATAGCCTCACTATGTCCGCATTGATAGCACTCGCGTTTATAACTTAACTTTATCGGAAATATAGGAAAAATGGTAAAGCGTAAAAAGCGGCTTTGATTAACTAAGTGATAGCTGTTGCTGTTGCAGCCAGGGCAGCACTGAACGTGTGTAAAATGAGGAAATGACTGGCTAGTATTGAAAAGCAACATAATAAGGCTCCTTGTTAATTTACAACTTTAGAGCAAGTGATAAATTAGTAAAGCAGCAAACTGTAAGTAATTATGTCATAAAGGATTGGTTTATAAAGCCCATACTTTTTGATATGGGCTATATAAAGAATGAGCTTAGAAGCTAAATTGTGCGGCTAAACGCACACTTGTGCCTTCACCTACGGTAACGTTATTTAAACCGCCACCGGCTAGGTAGTTTTTATCGAATAAGTTCTCAATGTTTAAACGTAAGTTAATATCTTTGTTACTTAAGTTAAGCTTGTAGGTTGCGCCAATATCAACACGAGTATAACCCTCTTTTGTTACGGTGTTAGCATTATCAGCAAAACGTTCACCCTCATAAAAAGCACCGGCATTCAAAGCAACAGCGTCATTGAGTTCATAACGTGTCCATAAAGAGGCAGACCATTTTGGTGCATCAGTTGGGCGTTTGCCCTCTAATTCTTCATCACGCTCATAGTTAGCATCTAAATACATGGTTGATGCCATAACAAATAAACGGTCAGTTGCAGCACCTTGAGCTGCAAGCTCAAAGCCTTTATGGCGTTGCTCACCTGCCTGCGTGGTGATGCTGGTTATATCACCGATAGGGTTAACCAGCTCTTCGCTCACTAAGGTGCCTGTTTTGCTAATATCAAATAAGGCACCGCTAAGCATTAATCGATCATCAAACAGTTGCCATTTTACCCCAATTTCCTTTTGCTCAGAGGTAATAGCATCGAGCTTCATACCGTTATTAACATCTTTTTCATTTACTAATGTTTCGTTTTGCGGCTCAAATCCTTCTGAGTAACTTGCATAAACAGTTGCAGAGGCATGAGGGTGGTAAAGTACGCCGACCTTAGGTACGAACGATTCGTTATTGCTGTTTTCTCTACTTTGTTTATCGTAACGACCACCTAGCGATACTTGCCATTCTGGTGAGAATGAAATTAAATCTTGGATATAAATCCCGTAATAGTCGTAAGCAGACGAGCTAATAGTGTCATCTGATTTGTAACTAATATTAGGGCGATTAGGCTCATTTTGACCGGCAGAAAAATTAATCGTATCAGCAGATGTGCGTAATTGGCCGTAGTAATAATCCAGTGAGTTAGCACCTACAAGTAATTGATGATGTACACCCAAGGTTTCAAATTCGCCAATGAAGTCAATAAAAGCAGTTTTAAACTGCCAATCATCAAAGCGATCGTAAGGACGTGACTGGTAACTATCACCTTCGATAAAGTCACTTGGCTTACGTGGTGCTGACTCAAAGCGCTGACGTTCAAACGTTTGCTCATTGTAGCCTAAATTAACTTGCCAGTTATCGGTTAAAAATACTTTGAAATCAATACCCATGTTTTCAACAGTAATGTCGGTAAAGGCCCATGACATATCACGAATTGTTTTGTCATCACCAATAATGTTGGCATCATTATCTATCCAAGCGCCAGTATCTAAGCCTGCTTCGTCATCAGTGCGATCATAATGAACACGTACTAGGGCATTATCGCTAATATCGTAATCAACCACTAAGGCACCTAAGAAGCGATCGCGTTCGCGGTTATCACCATTTTGGTATTCTCGCCAGTATTCAACATCTTGTTTTACTAATACACCACGGGCACGTAAATCTTCAGCCTCGGTGAGTGCGCCGCCAGCATCAAGCATAAAGCGAGTTGAACCATGTTGGTCAACATCGGCACTGGCACTAAATAGCGTTTGTGCAGTTGGCTTTTTAGTTACCATGTTAACTAGGCCTCCGGGGCCTGATTGCCCATACAAAATACTTGAAGGGCCTTTAATAACTTCTACTTGCTCTAAAATTTCAATGGGTTGTTGGTAATGAGACCAATGCTGGTGGCCATCACGCAGGTAGCCGGTTGATGAGCTTAATTGAAAACCACGTAAGTTAAATACTTCTCTGTTTCGTTGTTTAGACCCTGCAGTTAAACTAGCATCATTGGTCAATACTTCACCAAGAGTGGTTGCTAGTTGCTCATTAACGATTGTGTCAGTGATTACGGTAACTGACTGTGCGGTATCGAGTAATGAGGTTGAGGTTCTCATTGCCCCACTGGCATTATCTACTTTGTAGTCGTTGAAGTAGCTACCTTTAACTTCAATGCGTTCTATATTTGCGGTGTTGGCAAATGCATTTGCAGAGGTGCTGGCTAAAAGTGCAATAAAAAGAGGGTTAAGTTTCATTAGTGGCTTCCGGCTTAGAATTATTAGAGTAGTAAAACGCCGCAGATCTTAATGAAAACAACTATCATTTGCAATATCTTTATTGCAACTTTTAATCGTACGTTGCTAATGGTTGCTAATTGTTAATTCTGCTATTATTAGCCGCATATTAATTGAGACTTTTCTCAAGTTATTTTTTGCTATGGAATTTACTGTGACTGCAACTGCTTTTTCATCGTTGGCCTTACCTTCAGGGTTAGTTGATAATTTATCAACGCTTGGCTACACCCAAATGACGCCTGTACAGGCGCAAAGCCTACCGCCTGTTTTAAGTGGCAAAGATATTATTGCCCAAGCCAAAACAGGCTCAGGTAAAACAGCGGCATTTAGTTTAGGCGTTTTAGCCAAGCTAAATGTAAAACGCTTTCGTATTCAGTCGCTAGTATTATGCCCAACTCGTGAGCTTGCAGAGCAAGTGGCGGTTGAGATGCGTAAACTAGCGCGTGGTATTCATAACATTAAGATTTTAACTTTGTGTGGTGGGGTTTCAATTGGGCCGCAAATTGGTTCACTCGAACATGGTGCACATATTATTGTGGGTACACCGGGGCGAGTTGACGATCATATTCGTAAAGGTACATTGCGTTTAGATGATGTTGAAACCCTGGTACTTGATGAAGCCGACCAAATGCTTGATATGGGTTTTCAAGACACTCTCGATGCCATAATTGATCGCATTCCAACCAATCGTCAAACGTTGTTATTTAGTGCTACTTTTCCAAAATCAATCGAAGCTATTGCTAAGCGTGTACTTAGTAACCCAGAAATGATTAAAGTAGAAGAGCAGCAAGAAAAAAGCACGATTAAGCAATACTTCTACAAAATGGATAATAATAAACAGCGTTATCCAACGCTTAAGCTGTTACTTCTTAAATTTACCCCGCAAAGCTGTGTGGTTTTTTGTAATACCAAGGTTGAAACGCAGCAAGTATGTGATGATTTAGCCGATGAAGGCTTTAGTGCGGTGGCACTGCATGGTGATTTAGAGCAGCGTGACCGTGAGCGTACACTGATTCATTTTGCGAATAAGAGTGCGTCTATTTTAGTGGCTACTGATGTAGCTGCACGAGGCTTAGATATTGATGATATGGACATGGTAATTAACTATCACTTAGCTCACGATCCACAAACTCATGTACATCGTGTTGGCCGTACCGGACGAGCAGGTAAAAAAGGGATTGCATGTTCTATTTATGGTGAGGCAGAGCAATTTAAAGTGGCTCAAATTGGCGACCATTACGAGCGTGACTTTAATCCTGAGCCAATGCCATCTTATAACCTATTAGATAAGCCGCCATACAAACCTGAAATGGTGACGCTGATGATAGATGCAGGCAAAAAGCAAAAAGTGCGCGCGGGTGATATTTTAGGCGCATTAACCGGAAAAGACGGTGTTGCTGGGCGCCAAGTTGGTAAAATCAACGTACTTGATAACGTGGCATTTGTTGCGGTAGAGCGTAACTCATCTAAACCAGCGTTACGCAAATTAACCGAAGGTAATATTAAAGGACGTAAAATTCGTGCTCGTCGGCTAACGCGTTAACTCTCGATCTAATCTGAGCAACTCGCCTTGAGTTGCTCATACTCTATTTTTAGTTGTTTAAACACCTCATTGTCACCTCCTTGTTTATCTGGATGATGCTGCACTGCAAGTTGTCGCCAACGCTTTTGTAATGCTTTTAGTGTGACTGGCGATGTTAATTGCCAACGCACCAGCAGTTGTTGTTGCTGCTCATTACTCAGCGGAATTTCGCGATAAGTAGGCCTACAAAATTGCTGCCAAAAGCTATCTAATAACGCCTTGACTTCATCCGTAGATGTTTCAAAATTTTGCCAGTTTAAATAATAGTCGCGTAGTGGATCGTTAGGATGTAGTTGGTTATAACTGGAACTGTTTACTAGTTCAATATGTAAGCTTTTAACGACTAATTGTTGTTTTGGCATTAATTGCTGTTGTAGCTGATAAAGCGCATTCATAATTAAAAAATTGCGCTTAAATAGGTCGCGCTCAGGCTCGGCAGCTAAAGTATCAAGAAACCCACGTTGTTTTAACTCAGATGCTAAAGTATGAACCATCCACACTTTTTTATTGATTAATAGTTCAAAAATCTCATCTATCAGAGGGTTAAGCATTGTTTACAATCTATTAATTAGTGTATCTTGGATAAATTATCATATACCCAAATAACATTAAACCCCAAGGAGTGGGCGTGAGTGCCTGTTTTGAATTGGTCTAAATTAGATGTTAATACTTGGTTTGGGTGTCGTTTTGTTATGGCTAGCAAGGATTTAAGGATATTTTTATGCTGACTCAGTTAAAGCGCATCTGCTTTTTTGGCTTTTTGGCTGTTTTAAGTAGTGCATCAAATGACGCTTTATCAAATGAGCAGCCAAGTTTGTTTGAGCAGTTTAACCTTGAACAAGCATGGCCTGAAAAGCATCGCCTTGCAACCGATATCTTATCGAACCCTGATGTTCCAAATTTACAACGCATTACTATTTATAGCGATTTAGCTGAGCTGGCTTTTGCGCAAAGTGATTTAGCCAATGCACTAAAATATTTTAAATTGCTAGAGACCAGTAGTACGTTAAAAGATCAGCCTAAACTTTTCTTTCGTGCGATTAAAATGCAAGGAGTTGTGCTTTATTATCAAGGGTTAGTGCAACAAGCGGTCGTTGATTATAGCCGCGCGTTAAACATCGCAATTGCGCTTAAAAGTCCGATAAAGCAGGCTAATTTACTTAGTAATATCGGGCTTGCTTATTTTGATATGTATAACATGGAGCTAGCTCTTGATTATTATCAACAAGCCAAAGTAATTTATGAAAAAGAGGGAAGCGCACAAGATAAGGCCGATATATTACATAATATTGCCGGTATTTATATTCGTCTCTCTCGATATGAGTCAGCTCTTGAGATGTACCGTGAGGTTTTAAAAGTTTTTCAAGAACTTGGCGATGAAGACGGTGTTGCCCAAGCATACGGTAATATGGGAGTAGCTTACACAGAATCGAGACAGTACCAATTAGCACTGCATTATAATCAGTTGGCCTTACGTTACTATCAAAGCGTTAATAATGCGTTTCAACTTTCTACTAAGCATACAAATTTAGCCACCATCAACCTTAAGCTAAATAAATTTGATGTTGCCTTTTATCACGCTAATGCGGGCCAACAATTTGCAATAGAGGCAGATAATAAGTCTTTACTGGCGGCAGCGTTACATGTGTTGTCAATTGTTCAATTTGTACAAGGTGATACGCAAAGTGCCAAACAAACCTCAGAGCACTCAATTACCCTTGCCAAAGAGTACAATAATGGCATGCGTATTAAAGATGGTTTAGGAATTGAAGCACTAATAAATGCGAGCTTAGGGGATTATGAAAAAGCGCTAAATTTACACCAACAGTACGTTGATTATCAGCGTAGTGTGAATACCGAAGAAGCCTCAAAAGCGGTCAGTCAATTTCAAATCCAGTTTGAATCGAATCAGCTAAACCAAGAAATTAAACAATTAAAACAACAACAATACTTACAAGAATTGCAAATAGCTAAACGTTCACAGTTAACGTTTTTGTTGGTGATTGTTGCCATATTAATTTTAATTACGGTAATTGCTGTTTATAAGCGCCGAACAGAAAAGCAAGCTAAGTTAAAGTTAAGCGAACAAGTTGAACAGCGTACTAAAGAGCTACAAAGTGTGGCGCAAGAGCTACGTGAAGCAAACGAGGTGAAAAGCCAGTTTTTAGCGAATATAAGCCATGAAATAAGAACACCGTTAACTGCTATTTTGGCACAAACTGATGATCTTATTAATGGTCTATATAAGCCGGAACAGTTACAAGATGAGCTTAGAGTAATACAACGTCAAAGTGAGCATTTAAAAAGCTTGATTAATGATGTGTTGGACTTAAGTAAGATAGAGGCAAACCGGTTAGAACTTAATATTAGTTGTTTTGATGTGGTGCAGCTTATCAACGATATTCACGCTATGTTTTCTCCTCAAACTAAAGCGAAAGACTTATCGTTAGTTTTAGACTGCCAGTTAGAAAAATCCTATTTTACGCGATTAGATTTAATGCGAGTAAAACAAATTCTTATTAATTTATGTGCTAATGCCATTAAGTTTACTCATAAAGGGCAAGTAACTATTGGTGTTAGTAAAACCGAGCAAGGGTTACTCTTTTCGATTAAAGACACTGGGATTGGTATGAGCTCATCTCAACTTAAACTTATTTTTGAGTGCTTTAGCCAAGCCGATAACAGTATTAGTCGACGTTTTGGTGGCACAGGACTAGGTTTGAGCTTGTCGCAGCAATTGGCGGCGATGATGGGTGGCTATATAAGTGTGCAGAGTGAGTTTAAAAAAGGCAGTGAGTTTTCATTTTATTTGCCCTGTATACAAGTTGAAGAGCAAGTTTGCCATGACGATCAGCAAGCAAAGTCTGATGATCGACATAGATTATTATCGGGTAAAGTGGTGCTTGCTGAAGATCACAGTGATAACCGCAAACTGATTAGTCGTTATTTACATTCTCTTGGGCTGGAAGTGATTGCCGTTGAAAACGGTGAGCAAGCAGTAGAACAAAGTTTAAAGCTATACCCAGATTTAGTACTGTTAGATATTCAAATGCCTGTTATGGATGGTATTTCTGCGTTTGAACTACTCAAGCAATGTGGTTATGAACAGCCTATTTTAGCATTAACGGCCAATGCCATGAGCCACGAAATTGACCATTACCTATCACTTGGGTTCAGTGACTATTTAGCAAAGCCAATCGATAAAGAGTCTTTTTATACTGTGCTAGCAAAATACTTAAGTGCTGCAAATACAGAGGTATCAACTGAACAGATTCATGTTGATATGAGTGATTTAGTAACGAGCTTTCAACAAAGTTTAGCCGAAGAAAGCGAGCTTATTAAGCTACACTTTAAAGATGCTGATTATCAGGCGCTGCAAAAAGATAGCCATCGAGTGTTAGGGGCGGCACAAATGTTCGAGTTTAAAGACATAGCCTTAGCGGCAAAAGCGCTAGACGATGAATTACTTCAGCCACAAATAAATACGCAAAGGCTAACAACATTAGTGAATAACTTACAGGCACTGTTTAAAAAGTACGAATAAATTAACTTAACCTGAGCTCCGGATAATAAATCCATCTCAAGCAGCTATTTTCAGCGCTAACTGCGTTGAATTTATTTGCAATAGGCGAGCTATTGACGCGTAATTTCGCCTTGTTTTCACTAAAAATCTCTAGCTAGAGAAAAATAAGCACAAATATTTTTTTGATTCAATATGTTAGTAAATCTCTTAACCAGAGTTCAGGTTAATCTACTCTAAAAACAAAAAAGACACCATTTGGTGTCTTTTTTATTTAAAAACGTTGATTTAACTAGAGTTTAGCTTACTTACGTTTCATCGAATCAAAAAACTCATCGTTGGTTTTACTCATCGATAGTTTATCAATTAAAAATTCCATGGCGTCAATTTCTGACATGTCATGTACTATTTTACGTAAAATCCACAGCTTTTGTAGTTCATCTGGCTTAGTGAGTAACTCTTCACGGCGTGTACCAGAGCGATTAAAGTCGATAGCTGGGAATACACGTTTTTCCGCAATTTTACGGTTAAGGTGTAGTTCCATGTTACCTGTACCTTTAAATTCTTCGTAGATAACTTCATCCATTTTAGAGCCGGTATCAATAAGCGCCGTTGCAATAATTGTTAAGCTACCGCCTTCTTCAACATTACGTGCAGCACCAAAGAAACGCTTAGGTTTATGTAGCGCATTAGCATCTACACCACCGGTTAGTACTTTACCTGATGATGGAATAACCGTGTTATATGCACGTGCTAAACGGGTGATTGAATCAAGCAAGATAACCACATCTTTTTTATGCTCAACTAAGCGCTTTGCTTTTTCGATAACCATTTCCGCAACTTGCACGTGGCGAGAAGCTGGCTCATCGAATGTTGATGCAATAACTTCACCTTTTACTAGGCGTTGCATCTCAGTAACTTCTTCCGGGCGCTCATCAATAAGTAAAACCATTAATGTAACGTCAGGGTGGTTATGTGTGATTGATTGCGCAATATTTTGTAGCAACATTGTTTTACCCGCTTTTGGCGGTGCTACTAATAATCCACGTTGGCCGCGGCCAATTGGTGATGCCAAATCAAGAACTCGTGCGGTAATATCTTCTTTACTGCCGTTACCGCGTTCCATACGAAAACGTTCGTTTGCATGAAGTGGGGTTAGGTTTTCAAAAAGGATTTTAGTGCGAGAGTTTTCAGGTTTATCAAAGTTAACTTCATTTACTTTAAGCAAAGCAAAGTAACGCTCACCGTCTTTTGGTGGACGAATAAGACCTGAAATAGAGTCGCCAGTACGCATACTAAAGCGGCGAATTTGACTCGGAGATACATAAATATCATCTGGGCCTGCTAAGTAAGAAGCTTCTGATGATCTTAGAAAGCCAAAACCATCTTGCAAAATTTCTAAAACACCACCACCGAAGATATTCTCTCCGCCTTTGGCGTGTGATTTAAGAATTGCAAAAATGATATCTTGCTTTCTCAAACGGGCTACGTTTTCGAGCCCCATGGACTCAGCTTGGTTTACAAGCTCTTTTATAGACTTGTCTTTTAATTCGCGTAAATGCATATTGGTGGGTTCTTTATTACAGTTGTCATACTCAAAATCGCTTTATTAGATCGTTGAGTGAGGTTCGTTGAATATAACTAAGGATTAGTTGGCTTTATAAACTAGCAGGTCATTACAGCAGCGTCCAGTACTTCTGCAAAATAAATTATAAAAAAAGGGCTGAGAGCCCTTTTTTTAATTAACACTTATTAGATGTTATTTTCTAAAAACTCAACTAATTGTGTTTTTGATAGTGCGCCTACTTTAGTTGCAGCTACTTGACCATCTTTGAAAAGTAGTAGTGTAGGGATACCACGAATACCAAACTTTGGTGGTGTGCCTGCATTTTGGTCAATGTTTAATTTAGTGATAGTTACACGGCCATCAAACTCATCAGCAACTTCGCTTAGAATTGGGGCGATCATCTTACACGGTCCGCACCATTCTGCCCAAAAGTCTACTAGTACAGGTTTGTCTGATTGTAATACGTCAGCTTCAAAGCTATCGTCGGTAATTTGGATTATTTTCTCGCTCATTGCGCTCTCCGGTTTAGTTAGGCGAAATATTTAGTGCGTATTTAAACACTCTTGTTTCTTATTGCAAGTTTAAACGTTATGCTTAAACGCTATGACTAAGACACATTTGACCGATAAAAAGTTTTCAGACTTTGCTATTGCACCGGAAGTGGTTGCCGGGTTAACCGAAAGTGGGTTTGAATATTGCACACCCATTCAAGCTAAATGCCTACCTTTTATTTGTGAAGGGCGCGATATTGCGGGCCAAGCACAAACAGGTACTGGCAAAACGTTGGCATTTTTAACTGCCACGTGCCACCGGTTATTACAATCTAGCAAAGCACCTAGTAAACATCCAAGAGCCCTGATCATGGCCCCAACTCGGGAGCTTGCGATTCAGATACACAAAGATGCAAAAATTTTAGCGCCGCACTGTAATCTTAACTTAGGTTTAGTATATGGTGGCGAAGATTACGAAAAACAACGTGCACAACTAGAAAAAGGCGTTGATATTTTAATTGGCACCACAGGTCGCCTAATCGATTTATATAAGCAAGGCTGTTACACCCTTAATGAAATTGAGGTAGTCGTGCTAGATGAAGCCGATCGTATGTTCGATTTGGGTTTTATTAAAGATATTCGTTATATGTTCCGTCGTATGCCAGATACGTCAGAGCGTTTAAACTTATTATTCTCTGCTACGCTATCGTACCGTGTACAAGAGCTTGCATTTGAACACATGACTAACCCTGAGCATGTGCAAATAGAGCCCGATGTAAAAACAGGTAAACGTATTAAAGAAGAGCTATTTCATCCTTCACAAGAAGATAAAATTAAGCTGTTGTTAACCTTGATTGAAGAAGAATGGCCTGAGAAAGCCATTGTTTTTGCAAATACTAAGCATAGCTGTGAAACCGTATATGCATGGTTAAAAGCAGACGGACATCGCGTGGGCATGCTCACCGGTGATGTAAACCAAAAGAAACGCCAGTCAATACTCGCGCAATTTAGTAAAGGCGAGCTAGACTTTTTAGTGGCTACCGATGTTGCTGCACGTGGTTTGCATATTCCAGAAGTAAGTCATGTATTTAACTTTGACTTACCTGACGATTGCGAAGATTACGTTCACCGCATTGGTCGTACGGCTCGAGCAGGCGCTTCAGGTCATGCAATTAGTTTTGCGTGTGAGCAATATGCTTATAACCTTCATGAAATTGAAGAATACATTGAGCACAGCATTCCATTATCACATTACGATAAAAGTGCATTGCTAGATGATTTAACGAAGCCGACTATTCATAGAAAGCGTAATTTTTCTACTGGTCCACGTAATCGTAGTAATAACAACGGACGTCGCCCAAATAATGGTTACCAAAAAGGGCGGTCTTAACCGACCGTTAGTTTGATTGTATTTGTAACTAGAGGTTTTTGAACGGTGGGGCAACTTAAACCGCAAAAAAATGTATATGCAGTCATTGATTTAGGCTCAAATAGCTTTCATATGCTTATTGCTAAATCAATGGCGGGCGGCCTGCAAACTATAGGGCGCGTGAAACGCAAAGTAAGACTCGCAGCTGGGCTTGATGATAATAATTTATTGAGCTTAGAGGCTATGCAACGAGGCTGGGAGTGTTTGGCCTTGTTTGCAGAGCGGTTGCAAGATATTCCCACGCAGAACATCACCATTGTTGCCACTGCAACACTTCGCTTAGCAACCAACGCCGACGACTTTAAACTACATGCTGAAGAAATATTAGGGCATAAAGTGAATGTTATTAGTGGCGAGCTAGAAGCGCGAACTATTTATAAAGGGGTTGCGCATACCTCTTCATGTACTGGCAAGCAGCTGGTTATTGATATTGGTGGAGCGAGTACTGAGGTTGTTATTGGCCAAGGTTTTGAAGCGCGTCACTATAAAAGCCTTAATATTGGCTGCGTGACTTTTCTCGAACGCTACTTTAAAGATTGCCAATTAAATGAAGCAAACTTTAATGCTGCGATAAAAGCAGCACGAAATGTTATTGATGAAATAGCACCTGAATATAAAACGGCTGGTTGGCAACTTGCCTCTGGTGCGTCAGGTACTGTGCAAGCTATTCAAGAAATTATGGTGGCACAAAATTTAAATGAAATGCTCACCCTTGAAAAGCTATACACCATCAAACAACAATCCATAGCCTATAAAACAATAGCTGAACTCGACTTGCCTGGGTTAAGTGAAGAGCGACGGTTAGTGTTTGTATCTGGGCTTGCTATTTTAATTGCACTGTTTGAGTCACTAGAAATAGAACAAATGGGGTTAGCGGGTGGTGCTCTTCGTGAAGGTGTTTTATATAGCATGCTACCGGAGCTTCATAATACCGACATTCGTCAACGAACTATTGATGGTTTTATGAATCGTTATCATGTTGATCAAAAGCAAGCATCTCGAGTTTCAAGTTTAGCATTACTGCTAGCTAATGAGGTCAGTCAGTATTGGCCGGTTGCAGCGCAAAGTGGATTGCCGCTTTTAAATGCTGTCGCGCAGCTGCATGAAATAGGTTTATTAATAGAGTATAAGCAGTACCATAAACACACCGCTTATATTTTAGAAAATACCGACATGCCTGGTTTTTCGCAATCAGAGCATAAAGTAATTGTTGCTATAGCACATAGCCATCGCTCAGACCTTCAAAAAGGATACTTAGATCATTTAGGTGCACATAGTAGTGTTGCTGCGTATATTGTTCGACTATTACGTATTGCTGTTATTTTATCGATGCGCCGACAAGATGACGTGTTGCCAAACTTCAAGATAACAGCTGAGAATGAAGAGTTAGCGATTCAATTTGAAAATAACTGGTTAAAAAAGCATCCGCTGATGGCAAGTGAACTAAATCAAGAGATTAAATATCAGAAAAAATGCGGTTGGAAACTTAAAGTTAGCTAGTTAAACCTACTTTTCCGTAGTTTTTAGTGGTTAAAATGAGCGTTTAGGCTAAATATCCAGCGAACAGTCATTTATTTCAAGTTTTCTTCAAAAAAGGGTTGATCTGTTTTCGGATCTCCCTATAATGCGACCCCACTGAGACGGCAGAGCGCAACGCATAGCGAGGCACGAGCTACTCAGTGAGTCGAGTAAAACTTAGTTCTGAAAACTTTCAAGTTTAACAAAATTAAGTGTTGACAAAAAAATAGGAAAGCGTAATATGCGCAGCCCTAGCGAGATAAAGTTTAACGCTTTAATCGCAACGTTCTTTAACAATATAAAGCAATCATCTGTGTGGGCACTCGTACAGATTGAGTTCTAACAGCCAAGCTTAGTTTACTAAGTGAGGCAAACAAATTTAGAGTCTCAATTGAAACTGAGTGACCAACAGCAATAACTACTTAGGTAGGAATTGCAGCACAGTCAATTCAATATCGAAAGATATTAAATAAATTCAGAATTCATTGAGCTGTCGAAAGACAAAAAACTTTTTAATTGAAGAGTTTGATCATGGCTCAGATTGAACGCTGGCGGCAGGCCTAACACATGCAAGTCGAGCGGTAACAGAAAGTAGCTTGCTACTTTGCTGACGAGCGGCGGACGGGTGAGTAATGCTTGGGAACATGCCTTGAGGTGGGGGACAACAGTTGGAAACGACTGCTAATACCGCATAATGTCTACGGACCAAAGGGGGCTTCGGCTCTCGCCTTTAGATTGGCCCAAGTGGGATTAGCTAGTTGGTGAGGTAATGGCTCACCAAGGCGACGATCCCTAGCTGGTTTGAGAGGATGATCAGCCACACTGGGACTGAGACACGGCCCAGACTCCTACGGGAGGCAGCAGTGGGGAATATTGCACAATGGGCGCAAGCCTGATGCAGCCATGCCGCGTGTGTGAAGAAGGCCTTCGGGTTGTAAAGCACTTTCAGTCAGGAGGAAAGGTTAGTAGTTAATACCTGCTAGCTGTGACGTTACTGACAGAAGAAGCACCGGCTAACTCCGTGCCAGCAGCCGCGGTAATACGGAGGGTGCGAGCGTTAATCGGAATTACTGGGCGTAAAGCGTACGCAGGCGGTTTGTTAAGCGAGATGTGAAAGCCCCGGGCTCAACCTGGGAACTGCATTTCGAACTGGCAAACTAGAGTGTGATAGAGGGTGGTAGAATTTCAGGTGTAGCGGTGAAATGCGTAGAGATCTGAAGGAATACCGATGGCGAAGGCAGCCACCTGGGTCAACACTGACGCTCATGTACGAAAGCGTGGGGAGCAAACAGGATTAGATACCCTGGTAGTCCACGCCGTAAACGATGTCTACTAGAAGCTCGGAACCTCGGTTCTGTTTTTCAAAGCTAACGCATTAAGTAGACCGCCTGGGGAGTACGGCCGCAAGGTTAAAACTCAAATGAATTGACGGGGGCCCGCACAAGCGGTGGAGCATGTGGTTTAATTCGATGCAACGCGAAGAACCTTACCTACACTTGACATACAGAGAACTTACCAGAGATGGTTTGGTGCCTTCGGGAACTCTGATACAGGTGCTGCATGGCTGTCGTCAGCTCGTGTTGTGAGATGTTGGGTTAAGTCCCGCAACGAGCGCAACCCCTATCCTTAGTTGCTAGCAGGTAATGCTGAGAACTCTAAGGAGACTGCCGGTGATAAACCGGAGGAAGGTGGGGACGACGTCAAGTCATCATGGCCCTTACGTGTAGGGCTACACACGTGCTACAATGGCGCATACAGAGTGCTGCGAACTCGCGAGAGTAAGCGAATCACTTAAAGTGCGTCGTAGTCCGGATTGGAGTCTGCAACTCGACTCCATGAAGTCGGAATCGCTAGTAATCGCGTATCAGAATGACGCGGTGAATACGTTCCCGGGCCTTGTACACACCGCCCGTCACACCATGGGAGTGGGTTGCTCCAGAAGTAGATAGTCTAACCCTCGGGAGGACGTTTACCACGGAGTGATTCATGACTGGGGTGAAGTCGTAACAAGGTAGCCCTAGGGGAACCTGGGGCTGGATCACCTCCTTATACGATTTAGAACTTATTTGTTCGTAGTGTCCACACAGATGATTGTTA